>JBAXRL010000022.1:0-16229 GCA_037131205.1 Actinomycetes bacterium
CGGCAGGCGACGACGAGCTTGTCGTTGTCGGTTCACCCGAAGGGCCTCACCTCCAACTGTCTGGGCGCACGCGAATCGGTAAGACAAGGAAAGGGCCATTCCTTATCTGGTGGGGAAATGGCCCTTCCGCTCTCATGTTCACCGGCCATGGGTGCCGAAAGCCGCCAGGGAAACGTACCGATTCGCGAGATGCCGCCGCCGGCCGCCGGGGCGGGGTAGTACTTCGAGGGAAGCCGCTACCGCCCGACCACCTCGTCGGCGCCATGCACCTTGAGCGTGAGGCCGCGCGCGTCCATGGCGGTGACCCTGATGATCACGCCGAGCTTGTCGACCTTGACGCCGGCGTCGGGCGCCCAGTCGTACCACCAGACCTGCGCGTCGTCGAAGGCGCTCTGCGCGGAGCGGCCCCGCAGGAAGAGGGTCTCGGGCGCGCCGAGCCACGGCGTCAGCCAGAGGTCGGGGGTCGAGGCGGCGCCGAAGGCCGCGTCGCGCACCTGGATGCGCGCGAGCCACGGCTCGACGCCGCTCATCATGTCCGGCACGGGGTGCGCATCGACGACCATCCAGCCGCCCTCGCCGGGGTGCACGCTGACGTTGTTGTTCTTGTAGAAGGTGTCGCAGTAGATGAGGTGCAGGCCGGTGTTGTAGGGTAAGAACTCGGCGGGCGTCATCAACTTCCCGGTGTTGACGTTCGCCAGGGCGCCGTCGAAGCCGCTGCGGTCGCGGTACTCGGCGATGTAGTAGCGCTCGCAGCTCCTGCTGTAGGCGCCGTCGATGGACCGCCACGGCGTGTCGGGGTCGAGGAAGCCGGTGTCCGCGCCCCCGAAGGTCACTGCACCGGCTGCATCCGGGATGGACACGTTGGTGACCTCCCAGCCGCGATAGGCCATGCCGCCGTCGGTGCGGTAGCGGAAGCGCAGCCGCACCGTCTTGTCGGCGTACTCGTCGAGGGAGTAGGACTCGGCCTCCCAAACGGGCTCGCCGCCCCCGGCGACGCCGCCGCCGCCGGCGCCGGTGAGGCCGGGGCTGCCACTGCCCGCGTCCACGGTGTGGTTTCCGGCGAGCGACGTCCAGGTGACGCCGCCGTCGGCCGAGAGCTGGACGAAACCGTAGTCGAAGTCGTCCTCGATCTCGTACCAGGAGTCGAAGGTGAGGGCGCCGCCGGCCGGCGGCACGGCGACCTCGAGAGCTGCATCGGTCGTCGCGTCCCAGACGGTCCAGAGGTTGTCGAGGTCGTCCCCCATACCCGACCAGAGCTCGGGGTTGTGGGCGTCGTCCTTGCCGCTGAGGACGGTCTCGCGGTACTCGTCGGGCAGCGCGACCTTGACGGCCACATCTCCGGCCTTGCCGGTGGCAGCCGGCTTGAGGCGGTACGTGGCGCCGGCGCCGACCGCGACGGTGCGTGGCGTGATGAAGCCGAGCGCGGTCTTGTCCCAGGCGTTCAGCGGCGCGGGACGGGTCATGAGGCCCCACTTGCGCCCCAGCCAGCTCCCTTCGGCCATGAGCGTCCAGGAGGCGGACGGCGACACTCCATTGCGCGTGGTGTCGTACTCGTCCGGGAGGCCGAGATCGTGGGCGAACTCGTGGCAGAACACGCCGATGCCGCCGCTCTCGGGGTTGATGGTGTAGGGGCCGACCCACACGCCGTCGGGCCGCGCGGCGCTCGAGGTGGCGTCTACCTGGTAGCCCCCCTGGGCGCCTGGGCCGAGGCCGCCGGCGCTGTCGACCCACCAGCTGTGCGCCCAGATCGCGTCGGCGCCCTGGGCGCCCCCGCCCGCCGACGCATCGACGCCGGCGTGCACGAGGATGAGGTGGTCCACGTAGCCGTCGGGGATGTTGGGGTCGTCGCCGGCGATGCCGAACGGGTTCTTGCGGTCGTAGGCGCTCCAGTCGAAGCCGGGGTTGGCCTCCTGGAGCGCCTTCACGGCGTCCACGGCCACGCGCCAGCTCGGCCCCGTGGGGTTCCCGTGACCATCGGCGTCGTTGCGCCCGTACCAGGCCTCGGGGTACGGGGCCTGCACCCAGTCTTTGATCTGCCCCGTGACCTTGTACGCGCCCTTGGACATCTCAAGGTAGTAGCTCTGCATCGTGTCCCGGCTCCGGCCGCGCAGCTTGCCGTTCTTGTCGTAGATCGGGTACGTCGTGCCGAACAGCATCCGCTGGTAGTGCTGGGCGCCGAAGCCCTTGTCGCCGGGACCCGGCCAGAAGGTGCGGTTGTCGCCGGGCGGCGGCGCGGGGATCTTGCCGTGCAGCGGGCCGCCCGGGAACACCCCGGGGAAGCCCGGGCTGACGTAGTCGGTGGGGCTGAACTCAACGAGGATGACGAGGGCGTTGTCGGTCATCACCCCGGGCTTGAGCGCGATGGCGCGGCCCCAGGGAGTACGGCCGCGCAGGGCGATGTCGCCGAGGGCGCGGCCGGTCGTCACGCGGTCCTCGGGTTTCGACCCGAGCTTCTCGGCCAGGTAGGCCTGCAGCATCGCGACCCGCCGCTCGCGGCTCGCCGCCCGCGGGATCTCGCCGCGCGCGGTGAGAGCCTTCATGATGGCCGCGTCGTTGGGCGGCATGTACGCCGGGGCGGCCGCGGCGAGCGCCGGCGGCGCAAAGACGATCGCGAGCAGGCCGACGAGCGCTGCTCCCGGCAGGATCCTTTTCACTGGCGCCCCCTTCGTCGCTGCTGGTTCTTTGCCCTGTATCGGCGGCGGCGCGTCCGTTCTGTAGTGCGGATGAAGCCCAGCGTAGAAGTCGTCGATGACCGCCGTGAGCCCGCCGTACTCCATCGCGAACGCGAAGGTGGAGACGACGTAGCCGACTGCTTCGGAGCCCTGCTCGATGAGCCAGACCCGCCCGAGGCGGGAAGTCGGCGAGCAGCGCCACAAAGGCCTCCTCGGCGTGCGGCCGGTCCAGGACGTAGTCGGCCTCCGCGTAGAAGTCGGCCATCAGGTCGAGGAGCGTCTCCAGGTCGTCTGTCTCCGCCGGTCTCACCGCATGGACCTACTCCGAGGCCGCCCTGTCAGGCAGGTAGTCCTCTCGCGGAGGAGAGAAGACCTCCACGGCCACAGAGTCCTGCAGCACCTGCGCCCCGTGCTCAACGCCGCCGCCGATGCACCAGCTGTCGCCGGGCGCGACGTCGTGAGTCTCGTCGCCGATCGTCAGGGAGATCTGTCCGCTGACAAGATAGCCTGTCTGCTCGTGCGGATGTGAATGCCGCGGCAGGCTGTGGCCACGGAGTAGCCGGAACTCGGTCATCAGCGTGGCGCTGCCGTAGCAGAGCGTCTTCATGCCGATGCCGGGAGCCACCGTCTGATGGTCGTCCTCGTCGCGTCTGGTGAACACACCGCCTCCTCGATGTCGCCGCCGCTACGCCACATTCAACGGCGGCCCGACCAGCGCCATGCCGTGTTCGCGCCACGAGGCCGAAGTCGGCGGCCGGGATCTTCGCCTGACCGAAGCGAAAGGCCGCCCCCCAGTGCGTCTTGCTCTTGATGAACGAGAGCCTGTCGATGAGCGGCCTGATCGGCGCCTCCTGACACGGCAGGAACTCGACGTCCACGCGGTATGGCTTGAAGTCCGCGCCCATCTCTACCTGGTAGATGTCCGCGGAGGTGACGAGGCCGATGGCGGTGAACGCCTGGAGCGCTTCGCCGTCAGGATACGCCGTCTTCGGCGAGTAGATCACCAAGCCGTCGCCGGCGTGGAACCGCTGCAGCGGCGCCTTCTTGCCGTGGTTGAGCTGGATGAAGCCGCCCTCTACCCCGATTCGCACGTGCGCCCGCGAGACGACGCCGATCCAGTGATTCCGCGCGGTCATACCGCGGCCCGATTCACGCGATTCCCGGAGGCGTGCGCTCGAACCACGGCTGCGCGCGCTCGAGCTGGCCGGCCAAACGGAACAGCGTCGCCTCGTCCCCGAAGCGCCCGACGAAGTGCATGCCGACCGGCAGCCCGCCCGTCGTCCAGTGGAGCGGCGCCGACATCGCCGGCTGCCCGGTCACGTTGAAGACCGGGGTGTACGGCATGAACCCGAACGTCTTGTCGGCGAGCGGCTTGATGATGCCGAGCGCCTTCATCAGCCAGCCGGCGTTGAGGCGGCTCATGATCCCCACCTGGCGCCGCTCGGCATCCGTGGGCTGCAGCGAGCCCGTGACGACGGGGGGCCGGGCGAGCGTCGGCGTCAGGAGGACGTCGTACTCTTCGCAGAAGCGGGCGATGCCTCGTGAGGACGCCTGCAGGTAGTTCAGCGCCCCGGCGTACTCGCCGGCGCTGAAGGCCTGGCCCAGCATGGCCAGCGCCCTCGTCCCGATCTCGAAGTCGGCGAGCGACGTCTTGCGGCCCGCCTCCTTCGCGACCTGCACGATGGCGTCGCGCGTCTCCGCGGCGAGCACCATAAGGAAGGCGATGGAGAACGCCTCCCGGTCCACCGGGGGCGAGGCCTCGACGAGCTCGTGGCCGAGCCCTTCGAGCAGGCGGGCGGTCGCCTGCATCCCCTGCTCGCACTCGGCGTCCACGTCGTGACCCAGGAGCGGGCGCGACGAGAAGGCGATCCGCAGCCTGCCGGGCTCGGTCGTCACTTCCTGCAGGTACGGCCGCTCCTGCGGCGGCGCCCAGTAGGGAGCGCCGACCTCGGCGCCCGCGACGGCGTCGAGCATCGCGGCGCTGTCGCGCACCGAGCGCGTGAGCACGTGCTCCTGGACGTACCCGCGCCAGTTCTCGCCGACGTCCGGCCCGGTGGGCGTGCGGCCGCGGGTGGGCTTCAGGCCGAAGACGCCGCAGCACGACGCCGGGATGCGGATCGAACCGCCGCCGTCGCCGCCGCCCGCCAGCGGGACCATCCGGGCGGCCACCGCGGCGGCGGAGCCGCCGCTCGAGCCGCCGGCCGTGCGCGTGAGGTCCCAGGGGTTGTTGGTCGGACCGAAGGCCTCCGGCTCGGTGTACGGCAGCAGGCCGAGCTCGGGGGTGTTGGTCTTGCCGAGGATCACCAGGCCGGCCGCCCGATACCGGCGCACCATCTCGCTGTCGTGCGCCTGGGGGACGTCCTTCAGGATGCGCGTGCCACAGCTCGTCGGCACGCCCTCGACGGTGCTCAGCAGGTCCTTGATCAGGAAGGGCACGCCGCAGAACGGCCCGTCCGGCACGCGGCTCAGCGCCGCCTCGCGGGCCTGCTCGTACATCTTGCGGATGACCGCGTTGACGCGCGGGTTGCCGGCTTCGATCCGGGCGATCGCCTCGTCCACGAGCTCGGCCGGCGAGACCTGACCGGCGCGCACCAGCTCCGCCAGGCCCAATGCGTCGTACTTGCTGAAATCGGGGAACGCGCTCATGGGCACCTCGCCTCAGTCGCCGCCTGTGCTGATCCGGGCGGCGGCGAGCTTCGTGCGCGCCGACCGCGCGGCCGCCCGTAGTCTATCGCTCGCCGCGCGGCGCGCCCGCCGCGGCCGTTTGCGTCGCGGTCGTTTGCGTCGCGGTCGTTTGCGTCGCGGCCGTTTCCTGCTGCGCCTTGCGGATCCCCCGCCGCATGATCCGGTCGACCACGCCGGGGACATGCCGCTTCATGAAGAAGGCGAGCTTGCCGGCGCCGCCGGGGACGATCATGAAGGTTCCGCGGCGGATCCCCTTGAGCAGCTCTTTCGCGACGTCATCCGGCTGCATCAGCTTGGCGCCGGCGGAAACCGCCTTCGTCTCCGCCGGCTTGGCGGCGTCCTCGTTGGCCAGCCCCGGCGTGTCGGTGTCGGGCGGGCAGAGCACCGAGACGCTGATGCCGTAGCGCCGCAGCTCCTGGCGAAGCGCCTCCGACAGGCCGACGACGGCGAACTTGGAGGCGCAGTAGTCGGTGTAGCCGAAGACGCCGATGAAGCCGGCCATCGACGAGACGTTGACGATAGCGCCGCCCCGCGCCTTCATGTGCGGCACGAGCGCCGAGATCGTGTTCCAGGCGCCGTACAGGTTGGTCTTCATGGTCTCGTCGAACTGCTGGAAGGCGACGTCCTCGAAGTGGCGCGGCAGCGCCCGCCCGACGTTGTTGATGAGGAGGTCGGGCGGGCCGAAGGACTGCACGGCCGCGGTCATCACGGCGGTCACCGCGGCGTGATCCGCCACGTCGAGCGGCCGGCAGGCGAAGCGCTGCGCCGCGGAGACGCGCCGACTCTCGATCTCCCCGAGGGCCGCTTCGAGCTTCTCCTCGTTACGGGCGAAGATGACGACGTTCGCGCCCGCCGCCGTCAGCAGCCTGGCCGTGGAGAGCCCGATGCCGCTCGAGCCTCCCGTCAGATAGACGGTCTTGTCGACGAAGTCCTTCACAAAAGGCGCCTCCTCCCGGGCTCACCGCGCGCTCCGCGCGCGGGCGGTCGGCGCGGCCGTCTCGCGGGCGGCATCCGCGCCCGGTTCAGCGCCCGGCGGCCGGCCGCGTCAGGACGTACCTGTCCTCGTCGTCGCGGTAGTAGCCGGCCACGTACTCGCGCTCGGTGAACCCGATGCGCGCGTAGCGCTTCACGGCGGCGGCGTTCGCCGGGTCGACGGTCAGGAAGCAGGCGGCGTGGACATTGGCGTCGATGTCCTCGAGCAGGAGGTCGAAGAGCCTGGTCCCGATCCCGCGTCCCCTGTACCGCTTGTCGACCATCACCTTGTGCACGAACAGCGTCCCCTGGCGGGTCGGGAACGCGACGATCGCCCCGACGACCTGGGCGCCGTCGCGGGCGACGTACACGTAGGCGCCGGCGACCCACACTCTCCAGACGTGCTCGCCGTCCGGGATGCGTTCGGGGTGGTGGCCGTCGCTCCAGGCGTGCGCGTCCAGCGCGGCGATCCCCACGAAGTCCTTGCCCTGCGCCTTCCCGAAGTACAGGGAGTCGAGGTGCTGGTCCTGCGCCGCTGTCATGTCTCCGTGAGACCTCTCTCCGCGTCGCCTGTCGATCCGCATACCGCCCGCTCAGCATCTCCGCGATGGGAGTGACGGTCAACGCCGACAGGCGTTTCTCTTACCGCTCTACCGACTGGACGGTACGCTACCACGCGTGACCCCAGCGGCGTACAAGCGCGATGACCTGCTCCGACCGGCCGGGCACATCGTCCGACGCCGCGGCTGCTCCGGCCTGACCTTGGACGCGGTCGCCAAGGCGGGCGTCAGCCGAGGCGGCCTGCTCGATCACTTGCCCTCGAAACAGGCGCTCGTGAAGGCCGCGACAGACGGGCTCGTCAAGGACTTCGAGGACGGCCACGCGGAGAGCGTGTTGAGGGACGCGTGGGCGCGCGGCGCGCGGCACCCGAGCGCGCGCCCATGTTCGCGCGTCTGCTCTCCCCGAGGGCGCCGGCGAAGGGGGCGCCTTCGCCAGGCGCTCTGTCTCTCCCATTCTCAAGGACGGTCCCGGGGCGTCAGCGACGCGAGGCCCAGTAGGCATCGGCCTCCGCTTCCATCGTCTCCAGACGCGAGTAGTAGTCCGGGAGCTCCTTCAGATGCGCCCAGGCGATCTTGCCCGTGGGCGCGATGTCGTCATCGGTGACGTTGGTCTGCGGGTCTCGGGCGCCGTGCTCAAGCTCGATCTCAAGACCACGACGAAACTGCTCCGGATCGACCTTGGTCCAGTCGATGCCGAGCGTGGCGCCGACCTGGCGGGCTTCCTCCGCATCTATCCGACGTTTGTTGGCCACGATCAGCCTCCTTCGAGCTGGCGGGCAGGCACGCTGCGTTCGCGGGGCGCGTATCCCGCGGAACCGGCGATGCACAGGCCTTCCCTGTGGGCGATGAACTCCCGGCACGGGCGACGCTCATGTCCGGCCTCGCCTTCTGGAGGAGTCCAAAGGAGGCAGCGGGACCAGCACCGATGTGCGCTTCTTGTAAGCCTCATACTCGTCCTGGCCGCCCCACTTCTCGTCGGCCCTCTTCTCCAGCAGCGGCACCCCGCTGACGCGGGTGAGCAGCAGGATGACGAACAGCGGGGAGATCAGCGTGACGTACTGCCAGCCCTGCAGGACGGGCACGGCGATGACCGCCACGCCGATCCACAGCACGATCTCGCCGAAGTAGTTGGGATGACGGGACCAGGCCCACAGTCCGCTGTGGATGAACGCGCCCCTGTTCGCCGGATCCGCGCGGAAGCGGCTCTTCTGGAAGTCGGCCGTCGCCTCGATGGCGAATCCGGCCGCCCAGACCAGGAGCCCGACGATCGCGACCACACCCAGGCGCTTGCGCTGGTCGGTCGTGATCGCGGCCAGCGCGGCGGCCAGCGTCAGGCTCACCCAGAGCCCCTGCAGAGTCCAGGTGTTGAGGAAGCGGATGAAGGACGGCTTGATGGCGTCGAAGCGCGCGTCCTTGCCGGCCTTGCGGATGCGGCGGAACAGGTAGCTGCCCAGGCGCGCCGCCCAGATCACAACGAGCGCAAGCAGCAGGAGCGACCGGGCGTCGGGCGTCGGCCCGAGCGCCACCGCGACGACCGTCACGGTGATGTACGTGACGCTGCCGGTGAGGTCGAACCAGCCCTCGTTCTGCAGCAGGTAGGCCGGGATGAAGGCCAGCCACTGGATGACGAAGGCCAGGGCGACGCACAGGGCGAAGACCGGGATGCCGGCCGCGGTAGCCCCGCCCTGGCCGCCGGCCACGGCGACCGCGGCGCCGACCAGGACGACGAGGGGAAAAACGACCAGGGCGTTGCGATCTGACTTCTTCATGGTTCCGTGTCCCTTCTCCGCTTCGGCATCACTCTACCCTGCACGACGGCGCCGCGGGCGTTATCCTGTGCCACGCCCACCGCCTGCCCGCGACCCTGGAGCCTGACGTGTTCATCCTCGAAGAGCCGTATGTGTCCGACCTGCTCGCGGCCACCGTCGCCGAGCTGGGGCTGCCCGTCCTCGACACGCCGATGGCGAGGCGGCGGCTGCGCGGACCGCCGGCCGTGCCCCTGTTGTCTGACGACGCGTTTGCCGCCGCGGCCTCGCGACCGGGCGCGCTGCTCTACTCGAACTCGGAGAACGCCATCGGCTGGATCGCCGGGCGCCTTGCGGATTCAGCGTTGCCGGAGAGGATCGCGCTGTTCAAGGACAAGGTCGCCTTCCGCGACCTGGTGGCCGACCTCTATCCGGACTACCGCTACTTCGGGCTGCCCCTGCGCGAGCTGCGCGCCTTCGACCCCTCGCGCCTGCGCGCGCCCTTCATCGTCAAGCCGGCCGTGGGCTTCTTCAGCCTGGGCGTCCACGTGGTGGAGGCCGCCGCGGCGTGGCCGGCCGTGGTCGCCGAGGTCGAGGGCGAAGTCCAGGCGCTCGCCGCCATGTATCCGCCTAAGGTGCTGGGCCTCGAGCGCTTCGTCGTCGAGGAGGTCATCGAGGGCGAGGAGTACGCCATCGACGCGTACTTCGCTGCCGATGGCGCCCCGGTGATCGTCGACATCTACGCGCACCTCTTCGGCTCCGCCGGCGACGTCAGCGACCGCGTGTACTTCACCAGCGCCGAGACGGTCGCGCGCCTGACCGCGCCGTCGCTGGAGTTCCTCGCTGAAGTCGGGCGGCGCGCCGGCCTCGCCGACTTCCCGGTCCACGTGGAGCTGCGCATCGATGGCTCCGGCCGCGTCGCGCCCATCGAGGTCAACCCCATGCGCTTCGGCGGATGGTGCGCCGCCGACCTCGCGGACTTCGCCTATGGCGTGAACCCGTACCGTTGCTATCTACTCGGCGAACGTCCGGACTGGGCGCGCATCGCCGCCGAGACGGCCGGACGCACCACGGCGCTCATCGTCGCCGACCTCCCCAGCTCCGTCGACCTCGCGGCCATCGAGTCGGTCGACCACCAGCGCTTCGCGGCGCGCTTCAGCAGGGTGCTGGAGCTGCGCCCGACCGACTTCAACCGCTATCCGGTGTTCGCCTTCACCTTCGTCGAGGTACCGTCCGACGACCTCTCCGAGCTGCGCGCGGTCCTGGGCGCCGACCTGCGTGAGTACCTGCGGATGCGGCCGGCGGGCTGACGCCGCCGGAGCGTCAGGGCGCGGAGCGCCAGCTGCTCCCCGCAGCCGTCAAGGCAGGCCAGGCGCAGTGACCTCGCAGAACACGCTGGAGTCGTCGACCGTCGTGATCACAGGCTCCACGCCGAGCCCGCGGCAGAGCACGCGGAACGCCTCGGCGCTGCACGTGCCGGCGCGGAAGCCGTCCTTGCACACTATCGTTCCGTTTCCCGAACGATCGTGGTCGATAGCGCCCACCAACCCGGCCGCGGCCTGGGCTTCGAACCACCCGAGCCGTTCCGGCCAGAACGCTTCGGAATACGATGAGAACAGAGCCTTCCCACCGGGCCGGGTCACGCGCAGCGCCTCGCGCGCGAGCCGCCGCGGATCGACGGCGAACGCGCAGACGCCGTTCTGCACGCACGCGACCGCGTCGAACGCGCCGTCTGGAAACGTCGGCGCCGACGCGTCCATTTGCTCGAAGTCACAGCGCGATCCGGGACCGGCGAGGCGACGGGCCAAGGCGAGGCTCTCGGGCGAAGTGTCGATGCCGACGACACGCGCCGCGACGTCGGCCAGGCGAAGCGCCACGCGCCCGTACCCGCAGCCGAGCTCCAGCACGGAATCGGTCGGCCGTAGTCGGCTCAGAACGAATTCGATCTCCGCCTCCAGGTACTGCTTCACGCGAGCGGAGGCGAGCTCATAGCACTGCTGCAGGCGCTCGCCCGACAGCTTCGCGGAGTAGTACCCTCGCATTGTCTACCGCCTTCGGCCAGGTGCTCTACGCAAGAGCTTCGCGGACGACTTCGGGATGGTCCCTGGCGATGCGAATGAGTGCTTGAGCAGCGCCAGACGGAGAGCGGCGACCTTGCTCCCACTCTTGCAGAGTGCGCTTTGAGATGCTCAATGCCTCGGCGAATTGCGCTTGAGACAACCCAGTGCCTTGCCTGGCTTGAACGACTTCGTTGGGTTCGAACTTCGTGATGCGAGCTGCACGCCCAGCGTTCATTTCGCGCACTGATCGTAGAAGCTTGAGACCCAGAGCCTCGCCTGAGGAGACGTGCTCGATAGGAGTGTCGCTAGCCATTTTCGATTTCCTTTCTCACTGCTTTGAGCAGGTGGCCGGGAATGTTGTGTCGCAGCGACTTGGCATAGATGAGAAGCAACCAGATCTCGCCCGAAGGCAAGCGATTGAAGTAGACAACCCGAACCCCGCCTCGCTTGCCCGTGCCGGCGCGAGACCAACGAACCTTGCGACAACCGCCGCTCTCGGGAGTGACGTCGCCCGCTTCGGGATTGGATGACGGCCAAGTGAAGAATTCCAGCCGCTCTTCCTCGGACCACAACTTGTCGGCGTCAGCGCTGAACGTGGGAGTTTCCGAGAACGTGTACATTGCAGAAGTATACGTCAAAGACGTATGGCATGCAAGAATGAACACTCCCCAAAGGAGGGGCTGGTCGTGCGCATGGCCTGCGCGCCTTGCGGTTTCGGGATACCCGATGGGCCTGCGCGTCAGCGGGCTTGTCGTTCAACACGGATAGCAGTGTGCAGACCGCATTGCTGTTGCACTACTTCTCCGACAAGGAGGAGCTGGTAGCTGCCGCCCTCGAACAAGTGGCCAGTCGCCTGCTCGTCGTGCTGCGCGACGCCGCGCCTGAGCCGCAGCCCTTCGCCGAGCTCATGCCGCGACTCGCCGCCCTGCTGCGCGAACCGGAATTCCGGCCGTTCTTCCGCGTGTGGATCAAGCTGGGCGCCGCGTCGACCGGGGGTGAGGTCGCCCATCGGTCGCAGATCAGCACGATCGCGACAGCCTTCCAAGACTGGGTCGCGGCAGCCATCGCCGACGTGCGGCCCGAACGGCGCGTCGTCCTCGCCGCCTTGGCGATGGCCGTCGTTGACGGATGCGCTCTGGATGCTCTTGACCTGGAAACGACTGCCGACGCTGCGATCACGGGGCTTCGTGCGATTGCCGTGCAGGACTGAGCGGCCAATCCCGATTCTCGCGGTCTAGATGGGCTAACCGCGCCGCGCCTGAGCAGACGCGGCCGGCCTGCCGTTGCGCGGCGGACCTTCTGGCGTTCTGCTCGATGCGCTTGTCAGGCGTGCCCGGCATTGCGGCGCGCCCATCCCGACTACTCTCTCCAGTGCTCCGGCCTGTTCATCGCTTCCGCACACGCGATGGTCCCTCGTACGCATTCGATGACACCTGGACGCAGCGCCCGAACCATCCAAGCTTCCTCCGGTGAGATCGGGTACGGGGCCGCGAGCCCTAGACGGCTCGCCGGCTCAAATCCGTGGCGCGGATAGTACTCCGGGTGACCGAGCACGAATATGAGCTCGACGCTCCACTCGCTGAGGCGCTGGATGCCGTGTTCGATGAGACGCCCGCCGATCCCCCCACGTTGAGCGTCGGGCACGACTGCCAGAGGAGCGAGAATCGAAACGGAGACGTCACGAGGCGCCCCTTCCAGCCGCGCGGCAGTGAACATGATGTGCCCCACGGGACGGCCGCCATCCCAGGCGAGCAGTGAGAGCAGCGGCCGGGCGCTGGGATCGTCGACCAGGTCCCGGACGAGCTCCGCCACGTCATCTTCGCCGAACGCCTGGCGCTCGACGGACAGCACGTCCTCGAGATCAGCGGCGGAGGCTTCAACGATTCGCACAGAACGCTCCAATCGGAAGGCACTGCTACGCCTAACGCACCGCGCATGAGCGGACGCGGCCAAGGCGAAGCGCGCCACGTGGGCGAGTCTGGTTGAGGCGCTTGTCAGCCGGCGCGCCGACGGACCGCTGGATGGCTCCCTTGCCTCACTGAACGATACCTCAGATACACCACGCCATTGCCGAACCGACGCTCATCCATCAGTTCGAGATCGAGCCGAGCCCCGTCCGGGAGGGACCGAGTGCCGCCGCCCACAACAACCGGCGCGAGGAAGAAGTGATACTCGTCGACCAACCCGGCTGCCATCGCCTGGGCGGCAAGACCGGGGCCACCCACCGAGATGTCGGCTACGGCGTCCGCCTTCAACCGCTGGATCGCCTCCGGGTCAAACGCCCGCTCGATCCGCGTTCGCTCGCGGGACACCGCGTCGAGCGTCGTGGAGTAGACGATCTTGCTCGCCGCCCGCCAAATCCTCGCGTAGTCCTCGACGAATGGCGGCTGGTCGCCCAGACTGCCCAGAGTCTCCCAGGCGCCATCACCTCATACATCCGACGGCCGTACAGATAGGCGCCGACAGATCGCTCGAGGTCATTGACGAAGGTGTGTAGCGACTCGTCAGGCTCAGCCCAGTCGAACCCGCCGGAAGAGTCTGCCACGTAGCCATCAAGTGATTCGATCACCGAGAAGATAAGCTTGGCCATTGAAGTCTCCTCTCAGCATCAAGCTGGGGGCTCGATGTGCTTGTCAGGCTGGCGCCTTCACGGGCCGTCACGAGCCTACATCTGCCAGAACCCGTGCTGGATGCCGCCCTGGACGTAGATGGCAAACGTGCCGTGGCCAGGGATCTCCATTGGCGGGTGGGCGACCTCGCCGCCGGCCGCGACCGCGGCGGCGAGAGCCGCTTCGATGTCGTCCACCAGCCAGTAGGGCCGCACCACCGGCTCCTCTGACTCGCGCATGGGCGCCCGCACCCCCACCAGCCCGCCTCCAGGCATCGCCGCCGTCCGTGCGTTGCCGAGCCCGGCGTCCGGCTCGCCGAACTGCACGCCGTTCGCTACGTCGTACGCGGCGCACACCGCGTCGACCTCCCTGGTCACGATTTCGAGGTAGTGAATCTGCATAACTCATTCGTCTCCAGTTGTCGATGACGCCCGCGATCAGCCCAACGTGTCACGCTGGAGCAGACGCCGATGCGCTCTCAGGTCAGTCTACCGTTTGGCGTTCTGCTCGCAGCGCTTGTTAGGCGTCACCGCGAAACTGTGCGATGCCTCGTCACGACGTGCCCCAGCCGGGCAACTGACTGGCTTGCTTCACCCATGCGGCGAACTGCTCCTCGTCGAACTGGTCGTCCTCGTAGATGCTGAGATAGCGCACTTTCTCGTCCTTGGACTCGCCCGGCGGGAGAGGATCCAGAGACGTACCGTTGAAGAAGGCCACCTTCACGTACTTCGCGAAGCAATGGAAGTTGAGAAACCAGCCCTGCCCCTCCATGCCGTAGAAGGGCGAATTCCAGCGCACCGCCTTCCGCACGTCCGGGACAGTGCGCACGACGATCGAGTCCAGGCGACGTCCGACGTCGCTCTTCCAGCCAGGCATGGCCGCGATATAGGCCTGTACGGGAGCGTCGCCGTCGGCCTTCGCGATCTGGGGATTGCCGCCTGAGAGGAGGCCCGGTTCCGCTGCCTCTCCGGGCTTCTTGGTCACCTTGTCCGCCATTGCTCACACTCCCGACCCATAGGCTCATCGACAACGTGATGATTCCCCTGGCGGATGCTTCAGTAGGCCCAACGTGTTAGGCATAACCGGCGGCGCAGGCGCCTTCGGGTCAGTCTACCTTCTGGCCGTCAGGTTGATGCCTTTGTTTGCCCGACCGCGTGTAGCCAATCTGGGCCCACAGCAACCCCCAATGACCTTCGGCGTTGACGATCCGCCGGATGCGCCAACGCATCACCGCGGCATCAGCGCGAACACACCCCAGCCCAGGTATTCACGCGTGTAGGCGGCGTAGCGCTCGGGTTCCGAAGTCAGTTTGGCTCGAACAACTTTCGCGAGCTCGTCGTCGGGATTGGCTTCAAGCCATCGGCGCATGGTGAGCCACTTGGCCGCCTCGTATCTGTCCCAGCCGTCTTGGTCAGCGAGAACCATTTCAACAACGTCGTAGCCAAGGTGGCCGAAAGAAGCGAGAAGTTCTGGAAGCATGAGAAAGTCGGAGATTGAATTGGCAAGACACCCCGCGGCAACATCTTCCGTCGGCGGTAGCTGCCGCCAGCAGGGCTCGCCGATGAGGATGATCCCTCCGGTGCGCAGGCTCCGCGCCAGAAGCTCGAGAGTGCCGGCAACTCCCCCAGCGATCCAAGTGGCACCGACACAGGCTGCCACATCGGTCTTCTCGTCAGAGACATAGCCGGCAGCATCGCCATGGATGAACTTGACTTGATCGGCAACTCCGAGTTCTTCAGCACGGAGTCTCGCTTGCTCGATGAACAACTGGCTCATGTCGATGCCGGTGCCGATGACGCCGTGATCGCGCGCCCAGGTGCACAGCATCTCCCCCGAACCGCTGCCGAGGTCGAGCACTCGCACCCCCGATTCCAGACGCAGCGCCGCGCCGAGAGTGGCAAGCTTATCGGGTGTGATTGGGTTGTGAATGCGGTGAGCACTCTCAGTGATGTTGAATATCCGCGGAATGTCCACTGCGAAAAGTCTCCCTGCGGGTGTGTGAACACAATCGGTTCGGGCTAACGTGTTGCAGTTGAGCTGCCGGCCCGCTGCGCTTGGTCCCTCATCGTAGCTTTCAGGCCGGTCTGCTCGAACTGCTTGTTAGCCGCCGATGACCTCGGCTGGGACGTCCGGAATCTGCGCCCCATGCCATGCCGCAACCACCCAGACAGTCCCGCCCTTCACGCGGTAGAAGAAGCGGTACGGGTCGACAATGACTTCGCGGAACTGGAGATCCGGGAACTCCGGAACCACGCGACCCGAGTCGGGGAAGTCCCCGAGCCGGGCAAGCACGGCATTCACTCTGTGCTGGAATGCCCGGGCGGCAGGCGGTCTGTCCGCGCGGATGTAGGCGAGAGCCGCCAGGAACTGGGCGCGGGCGGGCGGCGTGAATTGGACCTTCAGCGTCACGACTCGCCGAGCAGCGCTTCGGCCTCTGCCATCACGGTCTCCAGGTCGTAGCCCACGCCGGCCTCGATGTCGGCCTCGCCGCGCGCCAGCAGGCGCAGGATCTCGAAGTCGTGCTGGGCACGCTCGTAGGCGCCCGCGCTGACCAGGACCGCAGAGGCGCGCCCGTGCTGCGTGATGAACACTGGTTCACCGGAAGCTGACGCCCGTTTCAAAATGGCCGAAGCATCCTGACGCAGTTCGCTGATCGGGACGATGTTGGGGATTGCACTCATCAGAGGTACCTCCTTCGCTAGCGTTCATTGTACCACCGATGCACCCACGCCAGCGTCGCCGGCTCGTGCGGCTAACGCGTGGCGCTTCAGCGGCGGCGGGCCGCAGCGCCTCCTTCATTGCTCAAGCATATCGGCCGTCCGCTGGAAGCGCTTGTTGGGCGGGTCGCAGCGGGTCGCCGCTGCAACTACGGCTCGACGCGTGCGGCTATCTCCTCGAGCAAACGGTGCAACTCTTCGCCGTCCAC
>JBAXRL010000023.1:0-16149 GCA_037131205.1 Actinomycetes bacterium
CGCCTGGATCGCACCCAGGAGGTCAGCGGTTCGATTCCGCTATGCTCCACCATCCATCTTCCCAGACCGCGCGCCGCGCCGCC
Organism: Actinomycetes bacterium; assembly: GCA_037131205.1. GTDB lineage: Bacteria > Actinomycetota > Thermoleophilia > UBA2241 > UBA2241 > CAIXSE01. Next base: position 84 of record JBAXRL010000023.1, read on the forward strand.
GCCGTCCTCCACGAGTCGCCACGACCCGGCGGCGAGCTTCGCGGTCGGTGATAGCATCGGCCCGTGTCTGCCCGCGATACTCCTCCTCTGCCTGACGGCTTCGAAAGCGCACCGTGCCCGCTGTGCGGGGGCATGCGGGCGCGCGTCGTCGTATGGGCGGGCGACCGGCTGGCGCCGGGCGACCCCCAAAGCTACGCGGTCGTGCGCTGCCTGGGTTGCGGCCTCGCGTACCTGCGGCCGCGGCCGACGCCGGAGGCGGCCGGCCGCTGCTACCCGGAAAGCTATTCCGGCAGCGACCGGAGCGGCGTCATCGAAACGCTCGAGGCCGCGTATCGGCGGCGCCGGCACGGCGAGGTCGTGCGCTGGCTGGCGCGGCGCCGGCCTCTCCGCGGTCGCCTGCTCGACGTCGGCTGCGGCGCCGGGGATCTGCTCGTCGCCCTGCGCGCCGACGGCTGGCGAGTGCGGGGCGTCGAGCCGCAGGCCCCCGGCGCGGCCCGGGCACGCGGCCGGCACGGGCTGGACGTGCTCACCGGTCGCTTCGAAGACGTGCGTCTGCCGGAGGGCGCCTTCGACGCCGTCGTGTTCTCGGGCGTGTTCGAGCATCTGCACGACCCTGTCGCGGCGCTGCGCCGGGGGGGCGCGTTGCTGGCCCCCGGCGGCCTTGTGGCCGTGCTCTTCCTGCCCATGCTGGATTCGCCGGAGGCCCGCTTGCTCGGGCCGCGCTGGATGGCCCTCGACCTGCCGCGCCATCTGACGCACTTCGAGGAGGCCACGTTTGCCCAGACGGCCACGAAGGCGGGGCTCAGCGTGGCCGGCCGCGAGACCTACTCGCGGCGGCACAACCCGGCGCAGCTCGTAGGCTCTCTGGCGCCGGGCCTGCAAAAGCACCGCTTCTACGCCGCCGAAAACGGCCCCAGGGCCTCAGCGGCGGCCCGCATGACAGCGGTCGCGCAGCGCGTCGCGTTTCTCGCCGCGACCATGGCCGCGGCGCCGGTGACGCGGCTGGCGGCGGCGGCCGGCGCGCCGTCCATGTGCTCGTACTTCCTCGAACCGGCGGACGGCGCAGGCGCAGAGGCCTGACGGGCCTGACCGGCGCGCAGTCCTCCCGCGGCGGCCGTCCTCAGCCCTCCGTGCCGTCGTCGATACCGACGTCGGTGAGCTGCACCATCGGCGCGTCGGGGTCGAGCCGCACCAGCAGCGACCCGCACTGCGGGCACACCGGCTGCGGCGCATCCGCGCTGAACTCGTCGCTGCAGCTCAGGCAGGTGGCCGCCGCCGGCTGGTGATCGAAGTGCAGCGTGGCGCCGCGAAAGAGCTCGTCGTCGCCGGCCAGCATCTCGAAGTACATCTCGATGGAGTCCTGGCTGAAGTCGGCGGCCGGCGTCATCGTGAGATAGAGGTCGGTGACCCGCAGCGCGCCGTTGGCCAGCGCGGCGTCGCGCGCCCGGTCGATGATCCCTTGCGTGATACCCAGCTCGTGCACGGCGCGGCCTCCGTCTCGCGATTTCTCCGGCGCCTCGCGGCCGGCCTCCCAGTTCTACCACGCGCGACGTATACTCGTGCGCAGGTCAGGCGCCCGGAGCGGGCCGCGCGGCCCCGGATCGGAGGCTTCCTCAGATGGCAGGCGACATCGAGTTCACCAACAACTGCAACGACCTCAGCACAGACAACGGCTTCCAGTTCGAGTTCACCTGCAACCGCTGCGGCAACGGATACCGCACGGAGTTCGACACCTTTGAGCTGAGCACGGCGACAAGCGTGCTCGAGGGCGCCGGCGGCCTGCTGGGCGGGTTCTTTGGGCAGGCGGCCGAGGTCGCGCAACGCGCCAAATCGGCCGCCTGGGAGAAGTCCAGCGACAAGGCCTTCCGCAAAGCCACCGAAACGATCCGCCCCAAGTTCGTGCAGTGCCCGCGCTGCAGCGCCTGGATGTGCCGCGAGCAGTGCTGGAACGAGAAGAAGGGCCTCTGCAAGCAGTGCGCCCCCGACCTCGGCGTCGAGATGGCCGCGGCGCAGGCCGACAAGTCGGTCGAGGAGGTGTGGGCGCACGCCAGGATGAGCGCGGAGGACAAGCACCTCACCGAAAAGGACTGGCGCGAGGGCATCGTCGCCTCGTGCCCCGCCTGCGGGGCGCCCCAGGAGACCAACGCCAGGTTCTGCCCGCAGTGCGGCGCCGACCTCAAGACCGGCAAGCATTGCGCGCAGTGCGGCGCCAAGCTGCAGCCCGCGGCCAGGTTCTGCGCCGAGTGTGGCGCGAAAGCCGGCTGAGCCAACGGTCGGTGCCGCGGCCGATACCAGCTCTTCACGCGAAAACCGGTCACCGACGCAATGCGGACAACGATTATCCTCTGTCATGGCATCGCACTCTGCGATAATCGTTGCCCGGGAGGTTGCCCTTCGCGATTGCCTCTGAGAGAATCGCGGGGAGCCACGCGGGCCGCGGCCGCCCCGAAGGGGCCGCGCGGCCCATCACCGATACGGCCACCTCGTTCGCGGCGCCCGGCGCCGCGACGGAGGCCACGAGGAGAGGAAGAGGATGAAGGTCCTTATCGTCGGCGCCGGCATGCAGGGTCAGGTCATCACCTGGAACCTGGGTCGCAACCCGGCCGTCACCGAGATCGTCGTCGCCGACTACGATGAGAAGCGCGCGCGGTTCGTCGCCGCTCAGGTCGGCGCCGGCAAGGCCAAAGCCATGTTCCTCAACGCCTCAGACAGCGACGCCGTGGCCAAGGCCGGCGACGGCTGCAAGCTCATCGTCAACGCCGTGATCCCGCAGTTCAACACGTCGCTCATGCGCGCCTGCCTCAAGTGCGGCGCCGCCTACCAGGACATGGCTCAGGGCCAGACGCAGACGCAGACCATCGACGAGGCCTACCTCGACCAGATGACGCTCGCCCCCGATTTCGCCAGGCAGGGCATCCTCGCGCTGCTCAGCACCGGCATGGACCCCGGCGTCACCAACACCTTCGCCGCCAACGGCTACGAGGACCTCGACAAGTGCTTCGAGATCCGCATCAAGGACTACGCGATCTTCGACAGCCCCGTGCCCCTGCAGGTCTGGTCGCAGGAGACCTTCTACACCGACTGCGCGCAGCCGCCGCTGCTCTTCGAAGACGGCGAGTTCAAGCGCGTCGAGATCTTCGGGCGCCGCGAGCACTACGAGTTCCCCGAGCCCTTCGGCCTCGGCGCCGTGATCTGCCACGACCACGAAGAGGTCAGCACCCTGCCACGTCTGCTTCCCAGGAAGTACGGCGATAAAGGCCTGCGCTACGTGGACTTCAAGATGGGCGGCCCCGAAGAGGGCATCGACGCCGACCTCGCCTTCGTCGGCTCGGGCATGGTCAGCAAGGAGTACGTGACGCTCAAGGACGGCGCCAAGGTCCGCCCCATCGACGTGTACGTCGCCACCCTGGCGCCGAACCCGCCGGCGGAAGAGCTCGCCAGGCTCGCCGTGGCCGGCGAGATCACCGACATGGGCGTGGTCACCGTCGACTGCATCGGTGAAAAGGACGGCAAGCCGGCCAGCGTCGGCTACAACATCTTCCCGCCGGACATCAAGTACGTGAACAGCGTGATCCCCGGCGGCACAAGCGTGAGCTACGGCACCAGCACGCCGTCCAGCATCTACGCCGAATTCATCGTCGAGGGCAAGATCACCGACACCGGCATGATCTGCCCCGAGGAGCTCCCGCGCAGCGTGCGCGACGCCTTCATCGCCGAGCTCGGCGTGCGCAACCTGCCGGTCACGCGCAAGGACGTCGTCACGGCGAACTGAGGTCGGACCGGGCGCGATCCCGGCAACAGAGCACCCTGATGCGCTTCCGCAGCCGGAGCGCGGAGGGCCGGGGCGGCGCAAGCCGCCTCGGCCCTTTTCTACTCCTCGACGCCGCAGAAGCGCAGCGCCGCGACGGTGAGTGTCCGCGCGGCGGTGCGCAGCTCGTCGATCGGCACGTACTCGTCGGCCATGTGAGCGACGCCCACGTCGCCGGGGCCGAACAGTATCGTCGGGATGCCGCCGGTGTTGACGAGGAGACGCATGTCGGCGCCGTAGGTGACGCCTTCGACCGCAGGCGCCGCGCCGGTGACCGCCGTCGCCGCGTCGATCGCGGCCGTGACGATGGGATCGGCGGGGTCGGTGAGCGCCGGGTCGAAGCGCCCGCCCCACCACTCCACGGTCGGCGGGTGTTCGGCCAGCCACGGATCGGCCGCGGCGGCGCGGGCGAGCGCTTCCGCGAGCGCCCGCCGGGCCGCGGCCGGCTCCTCGCCGAGCGCCACGCCCAGACGGCCTTCGGCGATCAGCTTGTCGGGGACGCTCGAGGCCCAGTCGCCGGCGCGCAGCGTGCCCACCTCGATCGGCCACGGCAGCCGGTAGCGGGCGTACAGCGGCGAGTGCGGGTCGCCCGCCACCTGCGCCACGCCGGAGGTGACGCCGCAGCGCTCGGCCTCGAGCCGCCGCAGCGCGGCGAACAGCGGCAGGAACTTCTCGATCGCATTGACGCCCTCTTCCCTCACGCAGCCGTGCGCGGAGAAGCCGTGCACGACGAGGCGAAACATCAGGGATCCGGCCTGCGCCGGCACCACCGCCAGCTCCGTGGGCTCGATGACGATGGCGCCGTCGGCCGTGTGGCCGCGAAGGATGGTGGCCAACGTCCCCGTGCCGCCGTCCTCTTCCCCCACGACGCTGGCGACAGAGAGCCGGCCGCGCAGACGCACGCCGGCGTCGCGGATGGCCTTGGCCGCGAACAGCGCGCACACGAGGCCGCCCTTCATGTCCACGGCGCCGCGGCCGTAGACCCGGCCGTCCCTGACGGCCGGATCCCAGGGCGGCGTCGTCCAGGCGGCCTCGTCGCCGACGGGCGCTACGTCGATGTGACCGTTGAGCATGAGGTCGCGGCCGGGGCCCGAGCGGCCGGGGCCGCTGCCTGCGGCAGCTCCTCCGGCCGCCTGCTCCGCGGCGCGCTCTCCGATCCAGCCGACAACGCCGAGCGCCTCGTCGCGATCCACCTCGCTGGAGTGGTCCGGGTGCTTCGCCAGTTCATCGAGGTCGATCCGCCAGGTGTCGGTCGCGAACCCGGCGCGCGCCATCCAGGCGCCGACGGCGCGCTGCGCCGGGCTCTCGGCGCCATCGAGACTGGGGATCGCGATCAGTTCACGCAGAAACGCGACCAGGCCGTCGCGGTCGAGGGCGTTGAGGGCGCGCCGCTCGGCGGCGCGCAGCGCGCCCTCACCGGCAGGATCTCTCATTCCGCTGCGCGCCACACCGGCCGCGTCAGACACGTCGGCCCGCCCTCGGCCTTGAACGACAGCGGCTCGCCGGCGAAGGTGACGACCTCGCAGCCCGCCTCCTCGAGAAGGCTCTGGGTCACCGGGCTCCCGGCCAGCATGATGACGCGCCGCGGGGCCACGCAGAGGACGTTGGTCGCCTGCGTGTGCAGGAACTCCTCCTCCGGCGCCTCGAGCAGGCGGATGCCGCGACGCCTCAGCTCAGCCCAGAAGGCGGTCGGCATGAGCGACGGGTAAGCGACTGCCAGATCGACGTCCACCGGGCTGATCAGGCTGAGCAGGTGCAGGCAGGCCTCGGGGCCGCTGAAGTACGGCAAGTCGTAGTCGAGCACCGTGACGCCGAGCGGCGCGAGCAGCTCGCGGAGCTGCTGCGCGCCTTCGGCGTTCGTGCGGAAGCCGCGTCCCACAGCGAGCGTGTCGTGGTCGAGCCACAGGGTGTCGCCGCCCTCGCAGCGGGCGGCGCCCACAAGACGCCCGTGAATCGGCACGCCGCAGGCCTGCAGGGTGCGGGCGAGGGGCTCCTCCTCGCCGCGGCGCAGCTCCTTGCCCATGCTGAGCAGCAGAGTCCCGCGGTCGGTCACGAGGACGGGGTCGAAGACGAAGACGCTGTCGGCGTGCTCGGGCAGGGGCTCCTCGTGGTAGAGAACCTCGACGTCCCAGGCGCGCAGCGCGTCGGCGAGGGCGTCGTGCGCGCGGCGCGCCTCCTCCAGGTCGATCGCCGAGGCGTAGTGCCAGCGGGCGGGGTCGGCGGCGGCCATCGCGGGGCCCGGGCGCCGCATCGCCACGCGGCGCAGGGGGGCGGTCATACTCTGGGCGCCGTAACCATCATTCATCGGGATTCTCCTTGCCCGCCGCACGGGGCGTTCGTCACACCAGGTCGCGGCCGAGCCGCGCGATGACGCTCTTGGGCAGCGCGAAGCGCGCCGTCTTGAGTGGATCGACGACCTGCGAGACCTGAAGCTGGCCGGCCGCGCTCATGAGCATGGTCGCCTCGGCGAGCGACAGGCCGAGCCGCCGCCTCACCAGGTCGGCCATATCGCGGGTCGCCAGCTCGGCGGCCTCGTCCAGGGTCTCGGCCGAGGCGATGGTGGCCACCACCTCGGCGGTCTCGACCACGGGGTTCACGAGCTCCAGGTCGCGGCGCACGTCGACCCGCAGGGTGACGCTCCCCGCGACCTCGACGCCGGTGCCGCAGATCTCGCCGTCGCCCATGACCGCGTGCAGGTCGCCGGCGGCCAGCAGGGCGCCGGGCGCGGCCACCGGCAGGTACACGACCGCGCCTGCGCCGATGAGGCGCGTGTCCATGTTGCCGCCGTGCGCACCCGGCGAGCCGCACGGTACCGGCGCGCCCGCCGGGGCGACGCCGATCACGCCGATCATCGGCCGGATCGGCGCCTCGAAACCGCCGGGGAGCTGCGCGAGCCCGCCGGCGATGGGCACGATCGCGAACGCCGTCGCAGGTATGCGCTCGCGCAGCACGCCGAAATCCGGGCTCACCGCCATCACGCCCTGAGGCGCCACGTCGATGCGTTCGACGAGCACCGAGAGCACGTCGCCGGGCGCGGCGCCCTCCACGAACACCGGCCCGGTGGCGGGATTGATGCGCGCCCAGTCGACCGCGGCCGGCGCCTCTCCGGACGCGCTGATCTGCCCGGCGAAGCAGTCGGCGGTCTCGAGCCGGACGGTCTGGCCGGCGCGCACGCGGGCCACGGAAGCGGCCGCGGCCGAGAGGCTGAACACGTGCTGGTCGTGCGCAACGGTGATCACGACTGTCGCGACGGCTCGGCGGCGCGCGGCGCGGTCAGTCGCCGTGGATCTTGCGCCGCCATGGGGCCCACGACGTGGGCCGGTTCATGTCGGCGTACTGGTGCACCGGGGTGTCGGCGCGCTCCCGGAGCACCAGGAGCCCGTCGGCGTCGCGCACGTCGAGGCCGTCGGCCTGCATCAGCGCGAAGATGCTGACGATGCCGACGGCGTCGTGACCGCCGCCGAGCTCGTCCACAGTGAGCGTGTGGTTGGCAAGGAGGCGTTGCCAGGTGACGGTGAGCCGCTCCCAGGTGTAGTCGGCTCTCATGCCGCGGACGAGCAGAGAGAGGCCGCCCTCGCCCGCCCCCACGATGCGACCCTTGCCGCGCCAGAACACCAGCGGGAACTCCTCGCCGAGCATCTGCCCGGTGCGCTGCTTCATCGTCTCGATGGAGATCATGGCCCCTCCCGGGATGAGCTCTGCTCACCGTAGTCTACCTCGCCGCGGCGCGCGGCGGCCATTCGCGCGGCCGGCTCCAGGTGTACGACCACGTCCGTGATCTGCCCGTACTCGAGACGCAGAGCCTTCTCGACCTGATGGGCGATGGCGTGACCCTCTTCAACCGTCGTGCCGGGCGCAACCTGCACGTGCAGGTCCACATAGACGTGCGCCTCCGAACCACGAGTGCGGACGGCGTGGCAGCCGGCCACGCCCGGCGCCGCGCGGGCCACTGCGGCGACCTCGTCCGCCGGCAGGCGCGCGGCGTCGCCGAGGGTGTGCAGCACGCCGCGCATGATGCCCCAGGCCGTGCGCAGGATGATGACGGCCACCAGAAGGGCGACGATGCCGTCGGCCTGCTCAAAGCCGAGCTTCACGATTACGAGGCTGACGATCACGCCGATGCTCACGGCGACGTCGCTGAGCGTGTGGCCGGCGTCGGCGACGAGCACCTCGCTGCCGAGACGGCGCCCCGCGCGCCGCTCCCAGGTGGTGACCAGGATGTTGACCGCAAGCGTCCCCAGCATGATGACGAAAGACACCGTCGTGACGTCCGTGGGGACGCCCCGCCCGAACAGGCTGTCGATCGCACTCCTGCCTACGGTGTAGCCGGCGAAGACCAGGAGCACCCCGATCAGCGCCGCGGCGAACGTCTCGAACTTGGCGTGACCGTACGGATGCTCGTCGTCGGCGGGGCGCGACGCGAACCACATGCCCACGAGGCCGATGACGTTGGAGGCGCCGTCGAACAGGGAGTGGAAGCCGTCGGCCTCCATGGCGGCGGAGTGGCTCATGAGACCGTACACGAGCTTCGCGCCGGCCACGGCCAGGTTGAGGAACAGCACGACCCAGAGGACGTTGCGGATGCTGCGGTAGCGAGCGTTTGTCGAAACCACAGGACTCCTCGGTCGGGCGGACGGAGAGGCTACGGCCGCGGCACGAGCCCGACGCGCTCGCGGACCCTGGCGAGCGTGCGCGCGGCGATGGCCGCGGCGCGCTCGGCGCCGGTCTTGAGCACCTCGAGCGTGTAGCTCTTGTCGGCCTCGAGCTCGCGGATGCGCGCCTGGATGGGCGCGAGGGCGCCGACGACGACCTCACCGAGGTCGGCCTTGAGGTCGGCGTAGCCCTTGCCCTCGTAGCGCCGCACGATGTCGTCCACCGGCTCGCCGGCGAACGCGCTGTAGATGTCGAGCAGATTGGTGAGCGCGGGCTTGTCGGGGCCGCCGCGCACCTCGCTGCCCGAGTCGGTGACCGCCCGCCGGATCTTTCTGCGGATGACGTCCGGCGCGTCCATGAGGGCGATGTAGCTGTTTTCGGAGCCGGCGCTCTTGCTCATCTTCTTCGCCGGGTCGTCCAGGCTCATCACGCGGGCGCCCTCGGTGCGGATGATGGGCTCGGGCACCACGAACGCCTTGCCGAAGGCGTTGTTGAAGCGCTCGGCCACGTCGCGGGTGAGCTCCACGTGCTGCTTCTGATCCTCGCCGACCGGGACGGCGTCGGCGCGGTAGAGCAGGATGTCGGCGGCCATGAGCACGGGATAGTCGAACAGGCCGACCGCGATGCTCTCGCCCTCGGCGCCGGCCGTCTTGTCCTTGTACTGGGTCATGCGCCGCAGCTCGCCCATGTAGGTGACGGTGTTGAGGATCCACATGAGCTCGGTGTGGGCGGGCACGTGGCTCTGCACGAAGACGATGGAGCGCTCGGGGTCGACGCCGCTGGCCAGATAGGCGTTGGCGACGTCGATCGTGTTGCGGCGCAGTTCCGCGCGCTGCTGCCGCACGGTGATGGCGTGCAGGTCGACGACGCAGTAGATGCAGTCGTGTGTCTCCTGCATGGCGACGTAGTTGCGGATGGCGCCCAGGTAGTTGCCCAGGTGCAACGTCCCGGACGGCTGGCTGCCGCTGAAGACGCGCGGGCGGCGCTCCGGCTTCGGAGCCTCGTTCTGCGAGGGTATGTCGGTGGGTGCGCTCACGGGAGTGGAGTCTACCGAAGCGCAGACTGGCGGGCTACCGCAGTACGTCGGCCCGCCCGCCCGCCGAAGCGCTGTCGGCCTCGCCGCCGGCTCCGCCGCCGTCGCGCTCCTTCTCCATCCGCGCGATCGTCCCGTCCAGGGCGGCCCCGCGGCGTTGCGCTTCGGGGTCGCCGGGGCCGCTGCGCTGCCGCGTCAGGAAGCGGATGAAGGCGTAGAGCCAGAGGGCGAAGAGGCACAGCAGCTCGATGATGAGGAGCCACACCGGCCACATGACGACCCCGAGGAGCGCCTGGCCGAGGATCACCTGGAGCACGACGAAGACGCCGAGCGCCACGACGGCCGCGCGGAAGTAGCGGCGCACGCGGCCGTCGTCCCAGGCGCGCGCCACGCGCGTGAAGGCGAGCGCGGCGAGGCCGGCGTAGAGGGCCGCCAGGGCGGCCTGCGCCGGCCACGACGTCAGGAAGTCCCGGAGCGCCCGCGCGGCCTCCGCGTTGGCGTCCCCGGCGATCGCGAACAGAGCTGCGGCCACGTGCACGTGGGCTCCCGGGTGCGGGGAGCGGCCGCCCGCGTTCGCGGCAGCGCTCCCGATGATCCAGGCTCGACGATACCATGCAGACGAGCGGCGCGGCGGCTGATCCGCGTTGGGCGCCGCCGGCCACGGCGCGCCGCAGCCGCCGCACGGCGCGCGCGGACCGGCAGGTACGCAGGCGCCGCGGGCGAACTCAATGGGGAAGGGCCGTCGGCGCGGCGGCCGCGGCGCACCAGCGACGAGGTACCGCCATCAGCGATGTCAGCGTGAACCTGCGCATCAGGACCATCGAGGACTTCTTCAGGGCCCCCGACGTCGATCCGCTCTCGGACTGGTTCGACGTCTACAGCCTCACCTCAGGCATCGATTTCGTGGTCGACGAGATCGGCGACGAGCCTCGCGTGACTCACGTGGACGTGACCATCCGCATGCCTGCCGAGGCCGTCACCGAGGGCTTGCAAGAGCGCGTCAGGGCGGGCATAGACAAGTACTGCGACGCCCGCCTCCGCGCCGTCGAGCAGGCGGCTCACCTGGATCGCTCGCGCGGCTGGCTGATGATGGCGTTCTCGGTCGTCGCGGTGTTCGTGCTGATCTGGTTGGCGCAGCAGCTCAGCGGCACCGGCGAGAGCCTGCTGGGCGTCGCCGCCGAGGGCCTGAGCATCGCCGCCTGGGTGCTCCTCTGGCACCCGCTCCAGGAGCTCGTGTTCGACCGCTGGACGCACCGCCTCGACAGGCGCGCTCTGCGCACCCTTCGCGACAGAAGCACCGTGCTTATCGAGGCGCTCCCTCATGAGGCGGCCCCTACGACGTGAGACTGCCCGAGGTGCGCGCCCCGGGGGCACGGCACGGGACTCCTCGAAGGCCCGACGTTGCGGCCCGGGCAAGGCGGTGCTACCCTGCAGGCAACCAAGGACGCCCGGCAGATGGCCGCGTGAGAGTCCGCGACGCTTCGGCGTCGACGGACGCCGAAGGGGCAAGGTGGGCACCCGGCGTGCCGCCGAAACTCTCAGGCACCAGGAACGCGGCCGGACGGACCCCTGAAGCACGCAGGGCGCCCCCGCGCCCGCCGGCGGACAGGGTGATGGCGACATCGCTCTGTCCTTCGACAGTTAAGGGGGAGTCGCGTGACCACAAGAGAATGGGTGCTCGTGAACCCCGCCGGCTCGCGCCGCGTGCTGGTCACCAGGGAGCTGCCCGGCGCACGCTGGCTGCAGCTCCTCACCGCCGCCGATTGCCGCGTGGAGATCGCCCAGGGCGAGGACATCCTCACCGCGGAGGAGATCCGCGCGGCCTGCGGCGAGCGCATCGACGCCGTCATCGGGCAGCTCACCGAGAGCTGGTCGGCCGAGGCGCTCGGCGCCCTGAAGGCGGCCGGCGCGCTCATCTACAGCCAGTACGCCGTGGGCTACGACAACGTCGATGTGGCCGCCGCGACGCGTCTCGGCCTGCCGGTGGGCAACACCCCCGGGGTGCTCACCGAGACCACCGCCGAGATGGCCGTCGCCCTCACCTTCGCCGCGGCGCGGCGCATCGCTGAGGGCGATCGCCTGATGCGCGCCGGCGCCTACCACGGCTGGCTGCCCACGACGCTGCTCGGCAGCCTGCTCTACCGGGGCTCGCTCGGCCTCGTCGGCGCCGGGCGCATCGGCGCCGCCTACGCGCGCATGCTGGTCGAGGGCCACAAGATGGACCTCGTCTACTACGACGTGCGCCCGAACGCGGAGCTCGAGCGCTACGTCGCCGACTACGCCGCCTTCCTCGCGGCGCGCGGCGAGGCGCCCGTCACGTGCCGCCGCGCGGAGGCCCTCGAGGAGCTGCTGGGCGCCTGCGACGTGGTCAGCATCCACGCGGCGCTCAGCGCCGAGACGCATCACCTCATCGGCGCCCCCGAGCTGGCGGCCATGAAGGATGAGGCCGTGCTCGTCAACGCCAGCCGCGGCCCGCTTCTCGACGAGGCCGCCCTCGTGGCCCACTGCCGCGCACACCCGCGCTTCCGCGCCGGTCTCGACGTCTACGAGCGCGAGCCGCACATGGCGCCCGGTCTCGCCGCGCTCGACAACGTCGTCCTCGTCCCCCATCTCGGCTCGGCCAGCACGTGGACACGGGAGGGCATGGCGACTCTGGCGGCCGCCAACGCCGCCGCGATCCTCCAGGGCTGGCCGGTGTGGCACGCGGTCGACGGCCTCGAGGACGCACTTCCGTTTCTCGAGGACGAGCAGCCGCCGCGCGCCGCGCCCAGCATCGTCAACGCCGACGAGCTCGACCTGCCCCGCTACGCCGCGCAGGCTCCGTCCAGGGAGGACCAGCCATGACCGTCTCACCGCTTCCCATCGCCGAGCGCATCAGCCGCCTTGGCACCGAGACGGCTTTCGCCGTCTCCGCCGAGGCCGCCGTCTGGCAAGGCGAGGGGCACACCGTCTATCCCTTCCACCTCGGCGACATGGACCTGCCCACGCCGCGGAACATCGTCGAGGCTTCCTTCAAAGCGCTCGCCGACGGCAAGAACGGCTACTGCCCCAACGCCGGCATCCCGGCCCTGCGCGAGGCGCTGGCCGCAGACATCTCCGCTTCGCACGATCTTGAGCTGGGACCGCACAACGTGGCCATCCAGCCGGGCGGCAAGCCGGTCATCGGCAAGTTCATCCTGGCCCTCATGAACCCCGGCGACGAGGTCCTCTACCCGAGCCCGGGCTACCCCATCTACGAGAGCCAGATCGAGTTCCATGGCGGTACGGCGCTGCCCTACGGCTACGTCGAAGGCAGCGAGAACTTCGAGCTGGACTTCGAGGCTCTCGAAGCTCGGGTGAGCCCGCGCACGCGCATCCTCATCTTCAACAACCTGCAGAACCCCACGGGCGCCGAGAGCAGCCCGGCGGAGCTCGAACGGGTCGCCGAGCTCGCCCTGCGCCACGACCTCGCCGTGCTCTGCGACGAGGCCTACTGGGACGTGCGTTACTCGGGCAAGAGCCGATCGCTGGCCTCGCTGCCCGGCATGGCCGCGCGCAGCGTCATCCTCTACACCTTCAGCAAGAAGTTCGCCATGACGGGCTGGCGCCTCGGCGCAGCCGTGGGACCAGCCCCCGTCATCGACGTGATCGCCAAGCTCAATGTCAACGACGAGTCGTGCTCGAACCACTTCGTCCAGTACGGCGCCCTCGAGGGGCTCACCGGCGACCAGTCGGGGCCCCGCGAGATCGTGCGCATCCTCAAGGAGCGCCGCGACGCCTGCGTCGGACTGCTCGATCAGATTCCCGGGGTCTCCTGCTTCACCCCCGAGGCGACCTTCTATCTGTTCCCCAATGTCACCGGGCTCATGGAGAGGAAGGGGCTCACGTCCTACGACGCGCTGCGGCGCGCGGCCCTCGAGGAGACGGGCGTCAGCTTCTGCACCCGTCTGCACTTCGGCCGCGCGCTCCCCGGCGAGGAGCGGCGCTACGTGCGCTTCGCCTACTCGGGCATCAGTGTGCCCTTGATCGAAGAGGGCCTCGGCAGGCTGAAGGCGTGGGCAGAGGCATGAGCGAACTGGCCCTGCCCACGAGCGCGCTCATGCGCACCCCGTTCCACAACCGGCACGTGGCGCTCGGCGCGCGCATGGTCGACTTCGGCGGCTGGGACATGCCCGTGCAGTACCCCACGGGCATCATCGCCGAGCATCTGGCGACGCGCGGCGGGGCGGGCCTCTTTGACGTCAGTCATATGGGGCGCTTCGTGCTCCGCGGCCCCGGCGCCGTGCCCTTCCTTCAGCACGTGCTCAGCAACAACGCCGCCGCGCTCGATGTGCTGCAGGCGCAGTACACCATCGTGCCCACGCCCACGGGCGGCGCCGTGGACGATGCCTACCTCTATCGCTTCGAGGAGGCCGCGTACCTCCTCGTGGTCAATGCCGCCAACCGGGTCAAGGACTGGGAGCACTTCCACGACCACCTCCCCGGATTCCCCGATGTGGAGCTCACCGACGAGACCGGGGAGATCGCGATGCTCGCCCTGCAGGGCAAGCAGGCTCGGGACATCCTCGCCGGGCTCATCGCGACCGGCGGCCTTCCCGAGCCGTTCCGCAACGAGCTCAGCATCGCGACCCTGCGCGCGCCCGATCCGGAAGGCGGCGCGCCGCTCGCTGTCGAGACGCGCATCGGCCGCACCGGCTACACCGGCGAGCCCATCTGCTTCGAGCTCTTCGTCGCCGCGGAGCAGGGGCCGGCCCTCTGGGACGCGCTCGTCGCCGCGGGCGCCGCGCCCGTAGGGCTCGGCGCCCGCGACACGCTGCGTCTCGAGGCCGGCCTGCCCCTGTACGGTCACGAGCTGGGCCTCGACCCCGAGGGTCACGAGATCCCCATCATGAGCTGCCCTCTGGCCACGTTCGCGGTCAGCTTCAGCCCGCTCAAGGGCGAGTTCGTCGGGCGCGCCGCGCTGGCGCGCCAGCACGCGGCCTACGGACGCATCATCAGCCGCGACTACTCCCTCATCGCCGACCTGCCGCGACTCACGCGGCCGCTGGCCTTGACCGGCCGCGGCATCGCCCGCGAGGGCGCCCCGGTGTCCCGCCCCGGGGGCGACTTCCTCGGCTGGGTGACCAGTGGCACCGCCGTCCCGTACTGGGGCATCGAGGGCGAGGGGCTGTGCTCCACGCAGACCGAGGACCATCGGCTGCGCTCCATCGCTCTCGCGTATGTGGATTGTCGGGTCCTCGAGGATGACGAGGTCGAGGTGGACGTGCGCGGCAAGCGCGTGCCCGGGCTCGTGGTGCCCTACCACATGCGCAGCGACGCGCCGCCGTGCGCGCGCGCCATCGTGTGGAACCACACGCCGCAGCTCGGCGCGCTGGAGGGCGGAGAGGCCGGCGAGAAGGCCTTGCGGCTGCTCGCCGGCGCCATCGGCAACCACGTCTGGCGACAGGATCAGTGCATCGACCTGATCCCCTCGGAGATGACGGCCTCGCCGATGACGCGGCTGCTCTCGATCATGGACCCCTCGTTCCGCTACGCCGAGCACAAGAAGACCGAGGCCTTCTACGACCTCGAGGTCTTCTACTACCAGGGCACCGGCTTCATCCACGAGGTCGAGCGCCTGCTCGCCGGCGAGCTGCGCGCCTACCTGGGCTGCCCGCAGGTCGAGAGCCGCGTGATCAGCGGCCAGATGGCCAACACGGCCGTGTTCAGCGCCCTCGTCGACTACCTCAACCGCGCCGACCGCAAGGCGGAGCCGCGGCGCATCGGCAAGGTCATGAACAACCACATCGCCAGGGGCGGACACCTGAGCGCCCAGCCCATGGGCGCCTTGCGCGACTACGTGGCCCGCGACCCGCGCACCGAGATGCCCGCGGTCGTGGACATCCCGGTGCTCGCCGAGAACCCCTACAAGGCCGACGTGCCGGCGCTCCTCGATCTCATCGAGAAGGAGCGCCCCGAGCTCATCATCCTCGGCAAGAGCATGGTGCTGCACCCCGAGCCGGTCTACGAGGTCCGTACCTTCCTCGACGCCGCCGGCATCGACGCCGTGGTGATGTACGACATGGCGCACGTCCTCGGCCTCGTCGGCCCGCACTTTCAGCAGCCGTTCAACGAAGGCGCCGACATCGTGACGGGCTCGACCCACAAGACGTTCTTCGGCACCCAGCGCGGCCTCATCGGCTCGCGCTGGCAGGAGCCCGACGAGAAGTGGGACCTTTGGGAGGCCATCGAACGGCGCGCCTTCCCCGGCTCGGTGAGCAACCACCATCTCGGCACCCTGATGGGCCTGCTTATGGCGGCCTTCGAGATGAACCACTTCAAGGACGCCTACCAGCAGGCGGTGATCCGCAACGCCAAGGCCTTCGCCGTCGCGCTCAAGGAGGCCGGGCTGGACGTGGCCGGCGACCCGGTGGTCGACTACACGGAGACCCACCAGGTGATCGTCAACGTCGGCTACGGCCGCGGCGCGGAGCTCGCCGGTCGTCTGGAAGACAGCAACATCATCTGCAACTACCAGGCGGCGCCGGACGAAGAGGGTTTCACCGCCTCCGGCGCCCTGCGCCTCGGGGTCGCCGAGATGACGCGCTTCGGCA
>JBAXRL010000024.1:0-16094 GCA_037131205.1 Actinomycetes bacterium
GATCTCCACGGCGGCGCCGCGAGCGTGCAGGCCGCGCACGAGGCCTTCGTTGGTGTAGCTCGGCCCGGCGTGGATCTGGAACGTGAATCCGTCCAGGACGCCGAGCTCGGCCTCGAGCTGCGTGAGGACGCGCTCGCTCCAGGCGCGCCGCTGCGCCTGCGAGAGCGACTTGAGCTTGAGATCGTAGGGCGCCAGCGATTCTTCGGGCGCCACCAGGCCGTGCAACGCCGAGAGCACGTACCAGCTTCCGCAGGTGCGCTCGACGTAGGCGCGGCGCGCCCGGAACAGCGGCGCGACGAAGAGATCCCGCGCCGCCGCCCTGCGGGCCGCCTGCTGCCTGACGCAGCCGACGAGACCGACGCGACCCTTCAAGTCCTGAGCCATGACCACCCGCTTCCGTGCTCGCAGCCCCGACCTCGGGGCAGACCCTGCTCCGCTACCGGCGCCAACCTATCACGAGACGGCGGGGCGAGGGCGTACGCCCGGCCCCGCGCGGCCCCGCCGCGGCGGAGCACGTCCGGCCGCCGGCCGCTCAATCGCGCTTCGCCGCTCAGTCTCCTTCACCTGCGACGTCGTCCAAGGCGCGCGCCCGCCTGCGGGCCTCGCGCGCCGTCTCATCTCCGTCGCGCGCCGTCTCAGCGGCTTCGGGCGCCACCCGCGCAGCCTCGCGCGCCGCGACGGCCCGCGCGATGCGCGTGTCGGGGATGATCCACATGAGCGCGACCAGCGCGTAGACGCCGTAGGCGACCCACGGCTGCACGAAAGCCATCGGGATGGCAAGCGCGTACAGGATCGGCGACGACTTGCCCTTGAGGTCGCGGCCGATGGCCTTCGCCAGCAGCGACCCCTCTCCCTGACTGTGGACGATGGCGCGCTGCAGGATGTAGAAGGCGATGGCCGCCATCAGCATCACCACGCCGTACACGGCCGTCGGCGTGGGGGCGAAGCCGCCCTCCCCCATCCAGCCGGTCGCGAACGGCACCAGCGACAGCCAGAACAGCAGGTGCATGTTGGCCCACAGCACGCCGCCGGTGACGCGCTCGGTGACGTACAGCATGTGATGGTGGTTGTTCCAGTAGATCGCGAGGTACACGAAGCTCAGCACGTAGCTGATGAAGACGTACCGCAGCCCCCAGAGGTCGCCGAGCTGGTCGCCGTGCGGCACCGTGAGCTCCAGCACCATGATCGTGATGAGGATGGCGATGACGCCGTCACTGAAGGCTTCGAGCCGGTTCTTCGTCATGCAGGCGCTCCCGGGTGCGGCTCCGTCAGGAGTCAGGAGGACGTGAGGCTTCGCGGCATTTCCTTCCCCAGGTGATCCGTCGTCAACCCGAGCGCCGCGACGAGGCGCGCTACTCCTGCACGAACACGAGCCTGAGGCCCTGGACCTTCGCCGCGTCCGCCGTGAGCGCGCTGGCGGACGCCGTGCCGAGCAGCCCGGCCGCCTCCAGGGCGCTCTTCGCGGTGGCCAGAGACGCGACGCGGAAGACCAGCGTCGTGATCGCGTCCGCGCCGCCCTGGTCGATCTGGATCGCCGGACCGTCGCCTATCGCGAGCCCGCCGTCCGCCGACAGCGCGGCGGGCGCCAAGGCCGTGGACCAGGCGGCGCGCAGTGACGCCGCATCCTTGCTCGTGACCACGATCTTCTCCACGGAGACGATCCCGAGCGACCCCTGCGGCCCTGTGGTGTGCTTGCCCGCCAGCGCACTCTTCATCTGCGGCGTGTACTCGCACAGATAGACGGTGTACTCGGGTCCGCACAGCGCCTTGAGGGTGACGTTGGTCCAGGCCGGCACCTGCTTGCCGCCGACCTGCGTGGTCTGGACCTGCGGCTTGCCCGGCTCTGCCCCGCGCTTCTCGAGCTCGGGCACCGACTCGGCCAGCTGGTAGGGCTCGAGGACGATGCCGTAGTAGATGGCGCCGGGGGTGGCCGTGTTGGCCGGCGGGCCGAAGCGCAGGGCCTCGAGGTTGACGTTGCCGGCGTGCACGCCGCCGGTGGCGAAGCCCGGGTACTGCGCGTACGACCAGGCCACCGGCAGCCCCAGAGAGCCCGTGAAGAGCTTGTACAGCGCCGCCGGATCCTCGCTGCTGATGGCCACGTGGTCGACTTTCTTGACCACGGGAGTCGCACTGCTGGTCGGCGAGGGCGAGGGGGAGCCGGACGACGCCGGCGAGGAAGAACCGCAGCCGGCGGCGGCCAGGGCGATGAACGCGATCGGAAGGCAGACTGCCGAGAGCCTGGACAACGCGGTCCCTCCTTGGGCGACGACGGACGCCCGCAGTCTAGCGCACCGTCACCGCGCGCGCCGCCGAGCTCGCCGCGGCGTGGTCGGCGTCGGCTGGCGCGTACGCGCGGAGCCGCCAGCGGCCGGTCTGCGCCAGCGCGACGCCCGCCACGTAGCGGGTGGCGCCGCCGGCATCCTCATTGGTCGCCGCGACGGTCCGCATGAGCACCCAGGTCGACCCGTTCGCGCGGTAGCAGCGGATCTGCACCGAACGAGCCCCGGCGGGGTGAGCCGGCGAGAGCGTGCCGCTGACCGCGAAGCGGGCGCCGGCACGGACCACCGAGGGCGCCCGCGGCGCGCTCACCGTCGGCTTCAGCAGAGGCGTGGGGCTCCAGTAGTGCGCCGGCTGCGGCGTCGGCATCGCCACGCCGAGGCCGTCGACCAGCGACGACTTCGCCACCGGCGTGACCGGCTGGCCGGTCCACCAGCCCTCGGGCCCGGCGGCGACGTGCGCCCAGACCTGGTACGGATACGGGTTGTCGGCGGTCCAGGCGTTGTAGGCCCACACCGCATAGAACCAGTTCTCGTAGCAGCGTCGGTCCCCGTCGCCGATCAGCGGCGTCCAGGTGCGTTTCTCCAGGAGGATCTGGACACCGCAGGCGATGTTGTAGTCGATGTCGGTCTTGAGTCTGGCGACGTCGAAGTGGAAGAGCTCGTAGGACGTCACCTGCATGATGCCGATGCCGAGGCCGTCGTAGCCGATGAGCGGATCACCGTTGGCGTCGAACTGCCGCCAGGTGCTCTCCTGGAAGGCGATGGCGTAGACGATCTTCGGCGGGACGTCGCCGGCGACGGCCGCATCGTAGAGCTTCGCCCTGATCTCGGCGGTGCTCGGGTTGGCGCCGGCGGCGGCGGGCTCGCTGAGGCAGGCCGCAGCGATGAGGGCCGCGGCGAGGATCGCGCAGAACGCGACCAGAGCTGCGGCCCTGACGCCGGCAAGGCGACGCGGAAGACTCGCCACGCCTGTGGCCCGCGCTGTCACGGAGGGGTCCATGCCTGCGAAGTGTACTCCCTCCGGCGTCCGGCGCCCTCGCGCGACTCTACGTGCCGCGCGGCGTTGGCGTGCGCCGGCAGCGCGCCCATCGGGACGCGCGTCCCCCGCGGCCAAGCGGCCCTTCGCCCATGCTACCCCCGCCGTGCCACCGGGAGCACGAGCCGGGAAGGATGCACGCCGTCGTGCAGGACGGTCTGACGAGCGATCTCGAACCGCGTTTCACGACCGTGCTCGCCACCGGTGTTCGGGTTGCGGTCGTAGCGGTCGAAGTTGCTGCTCGAGACCTCCAGCCGGACGCAGTGGCCCGGCGCGAACACGTAGCCGACGGAGGCGAGGTCGATAACGTACTCGTAGACGCGGCCGGGCTCGATCAAGGACGGCTCGCGCTCCGAATCGCGGTACCTCGCGCGCGTGATGCCCTCCCACACGAGCTGCGCGTAGCCGTCCGGGAAGACATCGACCAGCGCCGCCGTGAAGTCCGTGTCGCAGGCCGTCGAAGCGGCGTGCAGGTGGACGCACACCGGGCCGGCGACCTCGAGGGCTTCCTCCAGGCACGGGCTCGAGTAGACGAGCACGTCGGGTCGCTCCTCGACCGGGCGGCGATCGCCAAGCTCTCCCGCGGCCGACCAGACGTTGCGCCCGCACCATGCCTGGACGGGATCGGCCGGGTCGTACACGAGCTCGTCGGCCGGCCGCTCGGCCGAGGAGCCGGCGGCAGCCTCCTTCGCGCTCGCGGACCCCTCCGGCTCGAGCCGTCCGTCGCCACCGCCGGCAGCGCCCGCGTGCCCGCGGCTGCGCAGGTACCAGTCCTGCAGCTCGATTCTGCGCGGCGGCCAGTCGTCGGCGCCGCGCCACTCGTCGGCGCCGGTCACGTAGTACTGCACGCGGGGCGAGCTGCCGAAGTCGCCCTCGCCCTTCAGGTGCCAGTCCATGAACCGGCGCACGCGGTCATGGCTCCAGCCGTGACCGCGTACAGGCACCCGACCGACCTTGCCGATGAACTCCGGCGACAACTCGTGGTCGGTGGCAGCGAGCATCAGCCACTGGTCGCCGCGAGCCTCGGCGCTGAGCGAACGCTCACGCACCCGTCGCCAGCCGGCGATCGTGCCGTGCGTGTGCACGTCCCACCAGCCGCCCCAGTGGAGCATCGGCACGGTGATGTCCTCGTACTTGCACGGAGCGTCGAGGGCGTCCCACTCGGCGTCTCGCGACGGGTGGTCGACGAGGCGCTGATAGGTGGCCGTCTGGCGGCCGGCCGCCTCCGCCGTCGTGGCCAGCGGCAGATGCCACGGGTCGAAGCGGTAGTGGTTGAGGTTGCGGCGGTCGCAGATATCGAACGACCAGATGGCGGCGGTGGCGAAGCACAGGGCGCCGCCGTCGTGGACCGCACCGTAGCGGTCCGGGTCCACGTTGCCCGGCGCCAGGCAGCGCAGGTTAGGGTGCCCCAGGGGCGCCACCGCCCACTGCGTGCTGCCGTAGTAGGACTCGCCGGTCATGCCGATGTTGCCGTCACACCAGGGTTGCGCCGCGACCCAGTCGAGCGTGTCCCAGCCGTCTTGGGCCTCATTGACGTAGGGCTCGAAGACGCCCGCCGACGCCCACTTGCCGCGCACGTCCTGGATCACGCAGATGTAGCCCTTGCGCGCCCAGAAGCGACCGTGCGCCGGCGCGTAGCAGTAGGCCTCCCGCTTGCCGTAAGGCAGGCGGATGAGGACCACCGGGAAGCGTCCCGGCACGACGCCCGGAAGATAGACGTCGGCGCGAAGCACGACCCCGTCGCGCATCGGTACGGCGACGTCGCGGCGCTCGACCACCCGCTCGCAGAGGTCCGGCGTATCGCTGGCCAGCCGCTGCGGAGCCAGCCGGAGGTCTCTCTTGAACCGCTGGACCAGGCGCTCTCGGGCCCAGAGAGCCTCGGCGCGCAGCCGCGAGGCGCTCAGCTCGTCACCTCGCGACGGCCAGCACGCCGGCGCAGCAGCAGCCAGGCGACGAGCGCGACGACCACGACGGCGACGGCGCCGACCACGATCCACACGGTCGCCGAGGAGCTCGAGGCGGCCGTCGTCGTGCCGATCACCGGCTGGACGCTGAGGTACGTGTCGTCGAAGTACTGCGTCCCGAACGGGTGCCCATCGCCCTCTGGAGCCCGCACCCAGCCCTGCCAGCTCTCCGCGTCCCAGGCACTCATGACGCCCGGGTAGGCGATGAAGATCGTGGGGCTCTCCTTGTACATGAGCTCCTGCATCTGCCAGATGGTCGTCTTGCGCTCCTCCACGTCCATCTGCTGTCCCTGTAGCGCGTAGAGGCGGTCGTACTCAGAGTTGGACCAGTTGGAATCGCTCCAGTTCTCGATCTGCCCAGTCGTGAACGCCGAGAGAATGAAGTTCGGGTCCATGTCCCCGCTCCAGCCCCAGATGAACATGTCGTAGTCGGGCGCGAAGGTGTCGCCCTTGTAATTCCACATGCGGTCGATCAGCGCACCTTCGTCCATCACCGTGAACTCCACGTCGAGGCCGATATCGCGCAGCTGCGCCGTCAGCATCTTGCCGATGGTCTGGCGCTCGGCGGGCTCTGTCAGGGTCCAGAGGCGCAGCGTGAGGGCCTTGCCGTTCTTGTCCTCCCTGATGCCGTCACCGTTCGCGTCCTTGTAGCCGGCGGCGTCGAGAGCCTCCCCGGCCTTGGCCGGGTCGTAGGCGAAGGCGGTCCCGGCCGGCGGCTGCCAGTTCCAGTCGGGGTCGCGGTAGTAGCCGGAGATGATCAGCGTGTCCGCCGGCACGGCGTACCCGCTCAGAGCGATATCGACGATCTTCTGCTTGTCGACGGCGTAGTTGAGCGCCTGCCTGAAGGCCGGGTCCTTCAGGACCGGGTTGCCCAGCGACGCCGGGGAGTCGTAGCAGTTGAAGCCGAAGGTGATGACCCAGCGGTACGGGTTGGTGTCTGCCGTGGCGAACCGCTGGTCGCT
Source organism: Actinomycetes bacterium (assembly GCA_037131205.1). GTDB lineage: Bacteria > Actinomycetota > Thermoleophilia > UBA2241 > UBA2241 > CAIXSE01. The sequence continues at coordinate 6,242 of JBAXRL010000024.1, forward strand.
CTTGAACTGCGGGTACATGGCGCGCGGCAGCTCGGTGGCGCCGTCGAGCGTGCCCATCTTGAGGTCCTCGGCCATGGTAGTCGCGTTCTGGTAGGTGAGGAAGATGACCCCGTCGATCTTGGGAGCGCCACCCCAGTAGCCCTTGTTGGCGACCATGCGCACGTAGCCGCCCTCCTTCTTTTCCACGACCTGGAAGGGGCCCGAGCCGACGATCGGCGGCTTGTTCACGTAGCCTGCGCCGGCCTTCTCGGGGTCGACCTTGGACCAGATATGCTCGGGCAGGATGGGGACCATCAGGGAGAGCATGTTGGCCTTCGGCCGGCTGAGCGTGAACACGACCGTCGTGTCGTCAGTCGCCGCGATCTTCTTCATGCCTTCAGTGAAGCCGGTGAACAGACCCATCTCGTTGTCGATGATGTAGTTGTACGTGAAGGCCACGTCGGCGGCCGTGAGCGGAACGCCGTCCTGCCACTTCGCCCCCGCCCTGATCTTGAAGGTCCACTGCAGGTGGTCGGGACTCTCCACCCAGCTCTCGGCGAGGCGCGGGCGCGGCGTCAGCTTCGCCGCGTCGAAGTCGGTCAGGTAGTCGTACTGGAGAGTGATGATCTCCTGGGTGGTGGTCTCGATCCCGATGAATGGGTTGAGGTTGTCGGGATCGGTCATCCAGCCGATGCGCAGGACGTTGTCCGCCGCCGAAGCGGAAGACGCGGGCGAGGCTGCGCTGCTCGCGCCGCGGGCGTGCGGCGCGAGCAGCGCAGCGGCAAGCGCGACGCCCACGACGACGAACGCCGTGGAGAAGACCAACACCATCCGGGACCTGGCAGCAGACTCACCACGTCGTGCGCGCATCGGCACTCCCTTCACCGCTCCCCGCCTCGGTGGCGCGGGATCTGGCGCCACTATGTCGGAGCCGGGGTCGTTGTCAATACGCAGAAAGCCGCAGTCGTTGACGCGCGCGCAAGCGCGGCCTAGTCTTCGTGGTCATGCCGCCGCACGCGCCAGACGACGCCCAGCCGCACGAGCCGCAGAGCCGGCGCGGTCGCCCGCGACGCTTCGCCCCGCCCGGTGAGCAGGACCACCTGCCGCTCGAAGCCCCGCTGACCAGCCTCTCGCCGACCGCGCAAGCCATGCTGGCCGCCGGGCGCACGATCCTTGTGGAGCGCGGCTACCGCGCCCTCACCCTCGAGGCGGTGGCTCACGAAGCGGGCGCGAGCAAGAGCTCGCTGGTCGCCCACTTCGGCAGCCGCGTGGGGTTCATCGGGATGCTCTTCGACTCTCTGCTGCACGACGGTTCGGTGACGCTGGGCGAAGCCCTGGCGGATCGGCCGACGGGGAGCGTGGACGTCGACGAGTACGTCAGCGCCGTCGTCGACCTCTACACGGACGTCGAGGCGGAAAGCGCCTTCCTCGAGATCGCAGGCAATGCCATCGGCGACGCGGCCCTCAGCACCAGGCTCGCCGCGCTCCTCGACTGGTACTGCGACATCACGATGTCGCGCCTCGCCGCCTGTGCGGGGAGCGACGCGCTCTCGCGCGACGAGTTGCGGACCCTGGCCAGTCTGTTCGGCGCGGTCGAGGACGGGCTCGCGTTGCGGCACAGCCTGGATCCCGACGGCTTCGACGCGCGGCCCGAGTTCGAGCTTTTCGGCCGCCTGATGAAGCTCTACTTCGCCGAGCGCGCCTCCAGCGCGGAGTGACTGCCGGCTCGCCGGCCGACGCTCCCTACGACTCCCGGCTGCGCGGCGCGGGGACGGACCGGCGCTCCGTCAGCCGGCCGGTCACGTACTTGTGCAGCACGCTGGCGATCAGCGTCTGGTACGGGAGGCCCTCCTCCAGTGCCCTGGTCTGGATGTCGGCGAGGTCGCCGGACGAGAGCCGGATGTTCACGCGCCGGTCCTTGATGGCCGTGGCCCGCGCGGCCGCCTTGATACGGGCGCGCTCGTCCGGGGTCGCGAGCGACTGCAGGTCGCCTTTCTCATAACTCTCCAGGACTTCGGCTTCGTAGGCGTCAAGCTCTGCCACGGGGTCCACCACCCTTCAGGTAGTCGCGAGTCGCCTTCCGGCTCGGGATGATCGTCTTGAGGAAGAGATAGTCAGCCTCTTCCACGAACGGCACGAGGTAGGCGTAGCCGTCGGCGGCCACGACGAGGATGCGCTGGCCCGGGTACTTCTCCGGATCGGCGTGAGGCAGCACGTCCAGCAGTCCGCCCGCGCTGATCGCCACGACCATGGCCTCAAACGACACGCCACGCGCGTGCCTCAGTGCCTCGTTCTTCTCAGCGTTCCACTGCATCGTCTTCTGCAGCGGAGGATACACCTCTGTATGCCGATTGTCATCAGGTGGCCGGAAGGAGGGTCCGCGGCCATGCGTCTCGCGAGCGTCGTTCATCACGTCCGAGAGCTTGCGGGGGGCCGGCAAGAGACACAAGAGTGACGATCGCGCGGAGGGGGTGACGTTGTCGCGCCGCGCGGGGCCGGCGTCCGTCCGGCCGCGCCGGCGCGCGCGGGCCGTCAGCTCGTCGTGCGGTCGTCCTCGCCGGGCAGGGCGTCGGGCGCGTCCGGCGCGTCCGGCGCGGATTCGTCCGGCTCGAGCTCATCGTCTGCCGCCGCGAGCTCGAGCACGCGCTCGGCGTCAGCCTCGGGGAGCTGCTCGACGATGCGCAGCTTGCGCTCCATGGCACGGGTGCGCACGCCGGTCTCGTCGATGGTGCGGCTCGCGGTGTCGAGCTGCCGCTTGACCTTGTCGAGCACCTGGCCGAACTTGCCGAACTCGGTCTTGACCCCGCCGAGCACCCGCCAGACCTCGACGGCCTGCTGTTCAATGGCGAGCGTCTGAAAGCCCATGCGCAGGCTGCTGAGCAGCGCGGCCAGCGTGCTGGGACCGGCGACCACGATGCGGTAGCGCTGCTGCAGCTCGTCGACCAGGGCGGGCTGGCGAACCGCCTCGGCGTACAGCCCCTCGGTGCCCAGGAACATGACGGCGAAGTCGGTGGTGTGCGGCGGCTTGACGTACTTGCGATGGATGTCCTGGGCGGCCAGGCGGATGGCGCGGGCCAGCGCTTCGGTGGCCTGCCGGGTCGCCTCGGCGTCGCCGAGATCGGCGGCGTCCTGGATGCGCAGGTAGTCCTCCTGCGGGAGCTTGGAGTCGATGGGCAGCCAGACGCAGCTGCCGGGCTCATCCCTGGGGCCCGGCAGGCGGACGGCGTACTCGACCATCTCGGCATCGCCGGCCTCGACGTGGACGTTCCTCTCGAACTGCCCGGGCGCGAGGATCTCGTCGAGCAGCGCGCCGAGCTGGACCTCGGCCCAGGTGCCGCGCGCCTTGACGTTGGTGAGCACGCGCTTGAGGTCGCCCACTCCCGTGGCGAGGCTCTGCATCTCCCCCAGGCCCTTCTGCACCGATTCCAGCTGGTCGCTGACCAGCTTGAACGACTCGCCGAGGCGCTTCTCCAGGGTGACATGAAGCTTCTCGTCCACCGTCTTGCGCATCTCTTCGAGCTTCTTCTCGTTGCCGTCCTGAAGCTCGCGCACACGGGCGTCCATGGTGGCGCGCACGCGCTCGAGAGAGGCCTGGTTTGACTCGCTGAGCTGCTTGAGGCTCGCGGCCAGGCCGTCGAGCTGGGCACGCTGGACCGCGCTCATGCTCGTGAGCGTGGCGGCCAGCGTGTCGTTGGCGGCCGCGAGGCCGCGCGAAAGCTCCTCGCGGGACTCGCGCGCGGCGCGGCCGGCTTCTTCCCTCCCCGCGCGCAGCTCGTCGCGCAGCGGGTCGGCGCGGCCCCGCGCGCCGCGCGCCGACCGCGCCAGAAGGGCGACGATCAGGGCGACGGTGAGCAGCGCGAGGCCGAGCAGCACCCAGATGACGACTTCGTTCACGTTCCACGCCCTCCGTGGTCGATGACAGCCGCCCGACGATGGCGGCGCACACACGCGACGTATTGTAGGAGGCCGCGGGGACGGATGTTCGGCCGCGGCGCTGGGGATGGCCGGGCCGGCCGCCGCGGCCACATCGGCGCCGTACCCATGCAGCTCTCGCGACATGTCGGCACGTCTGCGGCGGCCGGCACCATCACGGCCGCCGAGCCCCCCTACGGGGGGCAGGGTTGTTCGAAACGGCCAGACACGGAAACGCTGGCAATTCCTGGCCAAGAGGGAACGGTCCCGTGGCGCCCCACGGTCTGCGAACGCGCCGAGGCGCCGCGCCGGCACTCCGCGCGCGGCCGCCGCTGCCCCGGTGGAGTCGAGGGCCATGACGCGCTGGCCGCCTCGCGGGACGAACGGCTTGTCGCAGCTACGGCAAGAGCGTGGGGTCTACTTCGCCAGATGCGCCCGACGGAGTTGGCGGTGCACTGCTCTGAACACGCCCTCGAAACCGGGCAGCACAGCCATCTGCGCGGAGAGTCTATGGGTTCAGATGCGGGCGAGACGCTTCTCCTTTTCCTGCAACACAGCCGCACACTCACGCAAGTCGCGGCCACGAAAGACCAGCTTCTCAGTCACCGGCGTGAGCAGATCTCCCACATCGACGCCTCCCTCGGCGAGGAGGAACCAAAGATCGTAGAGGTCCCGCGTTCAAGCACCCGTTCGGGGATGCGTCTGCCACCGCCAACGGCGAGGCGATTGGCGAGCACGGAAAGCATTCGCTGGGGGATCAAGCAGACGACCCGGCGATCAGGTGGCGATGACGGCGCGCAGCTCGTCGGGCGCGAGATTGAGCCGCAACCTCCATCTGCGCAGATGACGCCCCTCTGCCGGCAGCAGCGGGTCCAGGAGCGCGTAGGTGGCCGTCAGCGTGTCCCGCAGCCTGTCGAGTCGGGCGGGGTCGGCCATCTCATAGAGCTCGAGCAGGAAGCCGAGGCGGCGCACGACGGCGCCCACGTCGAGGCGAACGGCATAGTCGATGAGGCGCGCCACATCGATATCGACACGGCGCAACCAGAGCCCCTTGGCGACCTCGCTGACGCCGCCGCAGTAGACCGGCAGGCGCAGTCCGTCGATGATCGTGCGCTCCAGATCGCTGACCGCAACGCGTTCTCGCTTGGTCACCCACACCGGCCCGTAGCCCCACATCCAGCGCCGCGGACAACGCACGAAACGGAATCCGCTGCCCATGATCGTGAGCGCGCGGCGCTGAGACGGCGTCGAAACCACGACGTCGAACTGCGGCTGCGTGAGCATGCGATGGTGCTCCATGGCGCTGCCGTGCGAGACATAGTAGTCGTTGCCGGCCATCAACTCTCGCGCCACAACCAGCGGCTCCCCGAGATACTCACGCGCGGCGCCCAGCTCGAAGGGCACGAGGACGAACAGCCCCGGAGTGAGCCGGGCCGCGACGCCCCGATCAACGAGCGTGCGCGCGAAGCTGCGCGCAGAGGCTGACGACAGCCCTGCCAGAGCCTCGACATCAGCGAGCCTGAACACGGGCGTGCCACGCTCGTGCAGCGCGACGACGAGGCCGGCGGCCTCACGGCCGAGAGTCTTGGTTGTCATGACCATCCCCTTCGCTCAGGCGCCTGTGAGCCACGCATGGGCGCCCGACGGATGCACCCGCCGTCAGCGCTCCCGGCGGCCGGTCGGACGGCCGCGGCGATTGCGGCGCGGGGTAGTGCGCAAAGGGAAGACAAGGATTCCTTGACTTTCGCCTCGCCCGCGGCCATTCGCAGGCTCGGTTGCCGGGGGGAAGATAAGGATTCGCCGGAATTCCCTATCTTCCCTCGAAGCACTACCCCGCCGCGACGGCCGCGGCGCGCGCGGCGCGCCATGTCCGCCTGCTCGCCGCTCGTCGATCCGGAGGCTGAACGCGGAGCCGGACGGAATGGGATGGTCATGTTAGTTGTTATGCTCGCGTCACTCATCGTGCATTCACAATGCACGAACTGCACTCGTAGTGCAACAAACGAGCGCAGATCATGCGGTCATGGTCCTCAGCATCGTCGCACGCCGCCAGCGCTCACGACTCAGCGGGCAGGTGAGGCCGAGCCGCAAAACAGCCCCTCGACGAATCGCACCAGCGCGCCGGCGCTCACGCGCGCCTAGTCAGGCGCCGAGGCGCTCGCGCCACTCGCGCCACGCGCGCCCGGCTTGCGCGGAGGCGTCAGCCCGAACAGACCGAAGAGCTCCTCGGCGGACAGGACGCGCTCGAGATCCATGCAGACCTGGTCGATGACCGTGTCGAACAGCTGCTGCTTGGCCTCGAGCAGGGCGGCGATGCGCTCCTCGATCGTGCCTGAGCACGTGTACGTGTACACGTCGACGCACGACGTCTGACCCATGCGGTGACTGCGGTCCTCGGCTTGCTTCTCGCTGGCGGGGTTCCACCAGCGGTCGAAGTGCGCCACGTAGGAGGCCTCCTGCAGGTTGAGGCCCTGGCCGCCGGCCTTCAGCGAGAGGATCAGGGCGCCATGACGCGCGTCGGCCTTGAAGCGACCGACGGTGCCGTGACGCTCGTCCTGCGACATCGCCCCCGTGTACGTCAGCGGGGCATGCTCCGCCAGCCCGCGGGCAATGGCTGCGACGCCGAAAGATGCGTCGGTGAACTGCGAGAACACGAGCATGCGGTGACCTTCGGCGCGCAGCACCTCCAGGCGCTCCCTGAGATCGGTGAGCTTGGCCGACTCCCCGGATGCAGGGCAGAAGTTGCAGATCTGCTTGAGGCGCGTGATCAGGCTGAGGACGTGGGTGATGCTGATGGTCTCGCCGCGCGCGCGCAGTTCGACGACGCCCTGCTGCTCGGCTTTGTCGTAGGCCGTGCGCTGGGCGGCCGTGAGGTCGAGCAGCACGCTGTGCAAGCGCTTGGGCGGCAGCTCGGGGAGCACGTCCAGCTTGCGCCGCCGCAACTGCAGCTCGCGGTGCCGCTCGAGCAGACGCCCATCGACGGCCAGCGGCGCGACCGGATCGCCCGCCTCGTTGGGCTGCAGAAACTCCATGATCGAGGCGAGATCGTCGATGGAGTTCTCCAGCGGCGTGCCCGTGAGCGCCCACGACCGCAGGCGCGGAAGCGCCTTGCAGGCCGCGCTCACGGAGGTGGCGCGATTCTTGATCTTCTGCGCCTCGTCGATGATCGCGACCCCCCACGTCTTGCGGCGCGGGCCGCAGTCGCGGTGGTGCGTGAGGTCTGCGCGCAGCGACTCGTAGGTGGTCACAAAGACGTGCGCCGGGTAGGCCCACGCCATGGAGCGCTGCTGGGCAGGGCCCCTGACGGTGCTCACGCGCAGCTCCGGCGCCCACTTCTTGATCTCGCCGCGCCACTGATAGACGAGGCTCGCCGGCGCGACGATGAGGGCCGACTCGATGGCCCCTTCGTGGAAGAGGATGCGCAGCGCCGCGATGGCCTGGACCGTCTTGCCGAGGCCCATGTCGTCGGCGAGCAGCACCTCGGATCTGGAGACGAGCACCCGGACCCCGTCCAGCTGAAACGGCAGGAGGTCGCCGGGCCAGTCCAGGACCGAGGCCCCGGAGGGAAACAGCAGCTCCACAGGCGGCGCCAGGAGGAGGCGCAGGCGCTCGCGCAGCGAGGGCCCATGATCGACGGCCTTCGGCACGCGGCTGCCCGCCATGACGCCCGGCCCTGCGGGGCGCGCCGCGCGGACACCCGCTGAGGACCGCGGCTCGAGGGCGGCGCCGAGCCGCAGGGCGCACGGCGGCGACGCCGCGAGGCGCACAGCCACGCGCCGACAGGCTTCGCTGAGCGCCGACACGTCCGTCGCCTGGACCGGGCGGACGTCCAGCCCGAGCGCGCTGCGCGCGGCGGCGGCGGGGCGCGGCGCCGGCAGGCTCAGGCGCCGCGGCGCCGCCGGAACGGCCCTTCTACTGAACAGCCCCAAGCCCGCTCACGTCGTCGCCGCGCGCCTCGCGGAGCCCGTCTGCGGCCCTCTCGAAGGGCTCCGCAAGCAGACCGGCCGACCTCAGCCTGTCGACCAGCAGGCGCTCGGGAGAGCCGTCCGCGGGGCGCCCCGACGACCAGAGAAGGTGCAGCTCGGCGGCGTCGATGTCCTCGCCCTGCTCGTCGGCGCCGGTGCTCGCCGCGGCCAGCTGAGCGGCCACCCTGCAGGTCGCGACGGGCGTCTGGAGCTCGACGGCGAAGAACCCCGGATCGACCTCGTCGGCCTTGGCGAAGACGATCAGCGGACGGGAGGTGGCGACGCTGAACAGCGCGCTGGTCAGCTCCCGCGCCGCGCGCCGCCGGAGATCCTGTGGTCTCCACAGGACCGTACGCGGCGTCTCGACCCTGGAGTAGACGAACTCCACGGGCTCGCCCGTGGGATCCATCACGAAGAGCGCGCCGTCGTAGCCCCCGGCGGCGTCGCGGACCACCCTGAGGAATCCCGCCGTGTGGGCGTCGGCGCCGCCGACGGCGCGAAAGGGGATGCTCACGGCGGGGCCGGCTGGTCGCCGGGCTCGTCGTCCGCGACGGCCTTCTCGAGCAGGGCGTCTTCGGCGTAGTCGTCGATGATGTGCCGCACCTCTATCTGCGGCTCGTACGTCGGGGCCACCCGATTCAGGTCCCACGTCGTGATCCACGAGCGCACGTACTCGCGCATATGGCTGCCCGTCCTGAGCGAGGCGTCGAGCATCGCGGGCGCACAGTCGTAGGCCGTGGCGTAGATGACGGCGAGCGTGGCGAGCACCTCCTCGAGGTCGTCCTGCGACGGTTCGCGCAGGCGCAGGAGCTCGCGGTCGATGGCGTCCATGGCAGCCTCCGCGAGAGCGGCCGTGAGGTCGCTCTCCGGGTCGCCGCGCAAGCGGAAGCGGAAGCCGATCTGGTTGCGGTCGTCCTTTTCGTCGATGACCGCCGAGGCGTAATCGGGAGTGACCGCGCCGACGGTGAGGAGGCCCGGGACGGCGTGATCGTCCGAGAGGCCGAGCAGGCGGGCCAGCTCCGCGTAGGCTCTGCCTCGCTGGAGCACCGTGTACCGGCCCATCAGCTCGAGCTCGTCGAGGAGGATCACCCAGCCTTCGTAGCCGGAGGCGTGCAGCAGCCTGGCCATGAACGCGAAGCGCTGACGGGCCAGGTCTTTGATGGCGATCTTCTCGAGGGCGAAGCGCTTGGCGTCGCCGGTCTGGCGAAGGCCCTCGCGCAGGCGACCCACCTGGATGGCGCCGCCCTCCCAGAACCCGACGAGCTCGTCTTGCATGTCGGTATCTGCTCCCGCCTGCTCGAAGAGCCAGGTCGTGGCCGCGAAACGGGTGTTCAGATTCGAATCCTGCAACCAGAGGCTGAGCGCGGCGAACCGCGGGCTCTGCGTGCTCAGGCGGCTGACGGCGATGTCGCGCAAGGCGTCGCCGACGACGTTCTCGCAGACCAGGCTGTCGACGGCCGCGCGAAACACCTTGAGCGGGTCGAACAGCTGGGTCTCTTTGGAGATGACGACCTTGCTGACGGCGAAGTTCTCTTGCCGCGCCTTGTGACTGAGGTACTCGAGCACGTGGGACTTGCCGCCGCCGAAGTCGGCGGCGATGAGCATGCCGCGCGGCTGCCGGTCGTCGGCGACGCCGCCGCGCAGCTCCACGAGTCGTGCGTCAAAGGCGCCGAGGACGTCCTGAGCCGAGCAGCCCAGGGCGCTGACGGCGTCCCGATTGGGGACGCCGGCGCGCAGCGCCTCGATGGCTCGGCGGGCGGAAACCCGGACGTTCATGCCGCACCCCCCTGCAGCGCCGCGAGGCGCACCATGGGCGCGTACGGGTCGGGATAGCTGCGGTCGCGGACGTCGTCCCAGATCCGGTTTCTGAGCGCCCTGTACTTTTGCAGGCTGCGATTGCTGAAGTCGTCGAGCAGCGCCTCGGGGGCGGAGACGACGACCAGAAGGCCTTCCATCTCGTCGGTCGCGTCGATGAACTGGCGGAGCACCTCGTAGGC
>JBAXRL010000025.1:0-15451 GCA_037131205.1 Actinomycetes bacterium
GTCTGCAGCGGCAGCTGCGCCGACTTGCCGACGGCGCCGCCGAGCAGCAGGGCGGCCGCGGCCACGGCGAAGCCGGAGCCGGCCGCCCAGCTCTTGGCGGCGCCGGCCATCAGCGGCTGGATCTCGAGGGTGTGCAGCTGCGTGAAGAGCAGGAAGAGGCCGACGATCAGGGCGGTGTCGCCGACGCGCGTGACGATGAAGGCCTTGCGCCCGCAGTAGACGTTCTGCACGTCCTTCTGCCAGAAAGCGATGAGCAGGTAGCTGCACATGCCGACGCCCTCCCAGCCGAGGTAGAGCAGCAGCAGGTTGTCGGCGAGCACCAGCACGAGCATGGAGGCGACGAACAGGTTCATGTACATGAAGAAGCGCGTGAAGCCCTCGTCGCGCTCCATGAACTCCGTGGAGTACAGGTGGATGAGGAAGCCGACGAAGGTGATGACGACCACGAAGATCACGCTCATGGCGTCCAGGTAGAAGGCGATCTGCGGCGCCAGCCCGCCGACGTCGAACCACGTCCAGAGCACCTGGCGATAGGCGTCGCCGGGGGGCGGCGAGGTGATGAAGGAGACCGCGACGAGGATCGCCACGACGGCCGACAGGCCGACGGAGCCGGCGCCGATCAGGGCCGCGGCGCGGCGGCCGAGGCGCCGGTTCAGCAGCAGGAGCACGACGAAGCCGGCGGCGGGAAGAGCGGGGACGATCCAGAGAAGCTGCAGCATCCCCTACCCCCTCATCTCGTCGGCGTCGTCGACGTCCAGCCGCCCCAGGCTCTGGCGGAAGCGGATCGCGAGCGCCAGGCCCACCGCGACTTCGGCCGCCGCCATGGCCAGGACGAAGAGGAACATGACCTGGCCGTCCGCCTGCCCCCAGCGCGCTCCCGCCACGACGAAGGCGAGGCCGGCGGCGTTGAGCATGATCTCGATGCAGGCGAGCACGACGATCAGGTTGCGCCGCGTGAGCAGGCCGACGAAGCCGATGACGAAGAGGATGGCGGCCAGGATGAGGCCGTGATCGAGCGACACGGCCGCCATCAGACTCCGTCCACTTCATCGGCTCGGGCATCCGCTTCCGCGTCAGACGGCAGCGGCTCCTCGGGGACCTCGGGCTGCGCGGCGATATGCCGCGCGCCGATGAGCGCCGCGAGCAGCAGCATCGAGGCGAGCTCCACGCCCAGCACGTAGGGTCCGAAGAGCGCCTCGCCGACCTGCTGCGGTCCGACCTCGCCGGCGTGCAGGGCGTGGTTGGTAAGGCCGATGCCGTAGATGAGCTCGGCGAGCAGCACGGCGATCAGCACCAGCGGCCCGATCCAGGCACTCCGCGGCACCCTCAGTGGCGCGTCGGCGCTCACGTTGAGCAGCATCACGGCGAAGACGAACAGCATCATGATGGCGCCTGCATAGACGATCACCTCGAGGGCCGCCACGAACGGCGCGCCGAGCGTGTAGAAGACCACGGCCACGGCGAACAGCGACACCACGAGGTACAGCAGCGCGTGCACGAGGTTGGAGCGCGTGATCACGAGGACGGTCGCGACGATGGCGACGGCTGCGGCGATGTAGAACAGAGCGGTCACGGCAACAGGTCGTGGACGTCGACCGGCGGGGCCTCGCGCTGTGCCTCGCCCTTGTCCTTGCCGCCGATCGCCAGCCCGGCGACGCGGTAGAAGTCGTAGTCGTGGTATTTGCCGGTCCCTGCGATCAGCAGGTCTTCCTTCTCGTAGACCATGTTGGGGCGCTCGTACTCGCACATCTCCACGTCGGGCGTGAGCTGGATGGCGTAGGTGGGGCAGGCGTCCTCGCAGAACCCGCAGAAGATGCAGCGCGAAAAGTTGATGCGGAACCAGGTGGGGTAGCGGCGTCCGCTCTCGTCGGTGGTGGCCTGCAGTGCGATGCAGTCCACCGGGCAGACGACGGCGCAGAGGTAGCAGGCCACGCAGCGTTCGGCGCCCCCGGGATCGCGCGAGAGGATGATGCGGCCACGATACCGCGGCGGCAGGTACACCATCTCGTCGGGGTACTGAATCGTGTCGCGGCGGTGGAAGGCATGCCCGATGACCGCGCCCAGCCCCTGCAGCGTGGAGACCACAGTGCGCGCGGCGCGCGGCGCCAGGGACTGCCCGCGCCGCGCCAGGCGCCCGGCCTGCACCACGTCGGTGGTGAGCGGCGGATGCGTCTGTGACGGTACGTCCATGCCCTGCATCCTCAGGTGTGGCGCGCCACGACGATGGCGCCGGTCACCAGCAGATTGACGAGGCTGAGCGGCAGCATGACCTTCCAGCCGAGCTCCATGAGCTGATCGTATCGCGGCCGCGGGAACGTGCCGCGCACGACGATAAAGAAGCTGATGAAGAGGCCGGTCTTGATGAGGAACCAGATGAGGCCCGGCAACCAGGGCCCCAGCCAGCCGCCGAAGAACAGGGTCGCGATCAGCGCCGAGATGAGAGTCACGGCGATGTACTCGCCGACGAGGAACATGCCGAACTTCATCCCCGAGTACTCGGTGTGGTAGCCGGCCACCAGCTCGCTGTCGGCTTCGACCAGGTCGAACGGCAGGCGCCGGGTCTCGGCGAGTCCAGCGACCATGAACACGACGAAGCCGATGAACTGCGGGCCGATGTTCCAGAGCCCGCGCTGGCTCTCGACGATCTGCACGAGGCTGAACGAGCCGGCGATGGTGACGACGCCGACCAGCGACAGACCCATGAAGACCTCGTAGCTCACCATCTGCGCGGCGGCCCGCAGGCCGCCGACCAGCGAGTACTTGCTGCGCGACGACCAGCCGGCGAGGACCACGCTGTACACGGCCAGCGACGACATCGCGAGCACGAACAGCAGACCGACGTTGAGGTCGGCCACCACGATGCCGTCGGCCACCGGCACGACGATGAACGACAGCAGCGCCGTGGCCATGACGATCGCCGGCGCGACCACGAACACGCGCTTGTCGGCGAACGGCGGGACCCAGTCTTCCTTGAACAGGATCTTGAAGGTGTCGGCCAGCACCTGCAGGAGCCCGGCGGGGCCGACGCGGTTGGGGCCGTAGCGGTCCTGGATCAGGCTGAGCAGGCGCCGTTCGTACCAGATGAGGCCGGCGGCGATCGTCAGCACGACGATGAGCACGCCGAGGACAGTGACGAGCTGCCCGATCCACGCCGGCACACCGGACGCGATGACGCTGCCGGGGAAGACGTTCACGACGGCCCCCCGGGCTGGGGCAGCGGGGCAGGGATGCGCGTGAGCCGGCCGTGGCCGGGCAACGGGACGTACGGCATGCCGGCCAGGCCGACGGGCACGCCGGCCACTCCGGTCGGCAACGACGGCACGAGCCGGAAGGGAACGCGAACGTCCAGCCAGGGCATCCAGAGCTCGAGCCAGTCGCCTTCGTCCAGCTCGAGCCGGGCGGCGTCCTCGCGGTTCACGGCGATGTACGGCTGCGGCGCACGCTCGGCGATTCCGGGCGTGTGCATGCTGAGGTCCTCGGAGCCGAAGATGTGGTGGAGCGGGACCAGCACGAAGTCCTCGTCGCGGGCGCGAAAGGCGGGCGGGACGAGCGGCGCCGGCAGGGGCTGCGCCCGGCCGGCTCCGTCGAGCAGCCGTATCCCTACCGGGCCACCGCGCAGCGGTCCGCCGACCTCTTCCTGCAGCTTGTGCAGGCCGCTGGCGGAGTTCCAGCCCGCCGACCACACGCGCGGAAGCAGAGCCGCCGGCGTCTGACCGGGAGTCAGGCCCTCGAGCGAGAAGGCGAGCGCCGAATCGGGGTCGGCGTCGGGCGGCGGCTCGAACACGCTCACGCCGGCGGCGGCGGCCGTGCGGCCGCTGCGGCGCAGCGGCTGCCGCGCGACCTTGCAGCCGCTGCCGCGCCAATCGGACGAGGGCGCCGCCGCGGCGACGCCGCGAAACTGCGGCAGATCCATCTCGAGGGCGGCGGTCACGTCGTCGATGTCGCGCCAGCCGCGGCCTTCCTGGCGGCCGAGCCGCTCCATGAGGTCGCGGATCCAGCGCCACTCCTCCTGAGTCTCGCCTTCAGGCGCCAGAACGCTGAAGGAGCGCTGCGCCCGGCCCTCATGGTTGACGAAGGTGCCCGTGGACTCGGCGAAGGTGGGCGCGGGCAGCACGACGTCGGCGCGCTCGGTGACGCGGCCCTCGAGGGCGGCGAGCGCCACGATGTGCGCTCCGTGCGCGTAAAGGTCGTCGACCAGCAGCGATGCCGCGCGGCGGTGCAGATCGTTGTCGAGGATCACGACGGCGTCGGCTTCGGCGCGCGCCACGGCGGCGATGGCCTGCGCCAAGCGGCCGCCGCCGATCATGCGCAGCCCCACGCTGTCGGCCTCGGGGACCGTGAGGACCAAGGTGGCTCCGGCGGCCTCCGCAAGCGTCGCCGCCGCCTGTAGCACGGCCTGCGAGCCGTTCGGGGCGCCGCAGACGATCAGCGGGCGCCGGCCGGCGCGCAGCCCGCTCGCCCAGCGCACGACGCGGGCGCGTTCGTCGTCGCTCAGATCGGCGACCTCGCTGGCCGCCGGGTCCAGCTCGTGAACCGCGGCCAGGGCGAGGCGCGCGATGTCGGCGGGCGCCGCGCGCCACGTCTCGCCGGCCACCTCGTCGAGCTTGGTGGCGTGCGGCGCGGCGATCCACAGCGGGCGCGGCGCGCGGCGCTTGGCGCGCCCGATGGCGGCATCGTTCCAGCGGCGGATGTGCACGCGCTCCTCCGCTGCCGTCGGGCGCAGCCGCAGCCAGGTGCGCACCGTGAGATCGAGCATCGGCGCCGTGTTGGTGACGTCTTCGCCGAGGATGAACACGGCGTCGGCGTGCTGCACGTCGGCGAGGGCGCCGAGCCGCAGGCTCCCGGCGCGGGCGATCTCGAGGACTGCGCCGACGAGATCGTAGTCCGTGTCCGACATGCCGAGGTAGAAGCGGCCGGCGCCGACGAGCGTGCGGAGGGCGTAGTTGGCTTCGAGCGACGCCCGCGGCGAGCCGATGCCGAGCACGCGGCGCCCGCGCAGCAGCGAGGCGGCCGCGTCGAGCGCCCGGTCCCGCCTCACGGCCACGGGCGCGTCGCTCGCCTCTGCGGTCATCGATACGGGGCGCCACGCCACGCGCGCCGCGCGGATCCGCTGCGGCGCATTGACGAAGGCGTAGCCGAAGCGCCCGCGGTCGCAGAGGAACATCTTGTTGATGTCGCGGTTGTAGCGGCTGAGCACGCGGCGCAGCTCACCGTAGCGCGCCCCCGGGGTGGTGTTGCAGCCCAGGCCGCAGTGCGGGCACACCGAGGGCGCCGTCTGCAGGTCCCACTTGCGCGAGTAGTGGTGCATGAGCATCTTGTCGGTGAAGACCCCTGTGGGACAGACCTCGATGAGGTTGCCGCTGAACTCGCTCTCCAGCGTGCCGTCCTGCGCGCGGCCGAAGTACACGTGGTTGCGCAGGCCGAAGACGCCGAAGTCGTGGCCGCCGGCGTAGTCGTTGTACAGGCGCGTGCAGCGATAGCAGGTGATGCAGCGGTTGAGCTCGTGGGTGACGAAGGGGCCGAGGTCCTGGTTGCGGAAGGTCCGTTTCTGGCCGCGGTAGCGCCGGTACGTATGCCCGGTCATCACCGTCATGTCCTGCAGGTGGCACTCGCCACCCTCGTCGCACACGGGGCAGTCGTGCGGATGGCTCATCATCATGAGCTCGGTCATGCGGGCGCGGAAGCGGATCGCCTCCTCGTCGTCGATGACGATGCGCGTGCCCTCCTGCGCCTCGGTCATGCAGGCCATGGCGATCTCGCTCTTCTGCTCGCCGTCGCGGCCCGTCCAGAAGAGGCGCACGGCGCACTGCCGGCAGGCGCCGATCGAACCCATCAAGGGGTGCCAGCAGAAGAACGGCAGGTCGAAGCCCAGCGAGAGCGCTACGTCCAGCATGTTGCGGCCCGCTTCGACGCGGAACTCGCGGCCGTCGATCGAGACGGTCACGAGCTCCGGCTCGGCGCCGCTCTGCCGTTCGCCGGCGCTCACGGAGCCGGCGCCGCTTCCGTCGGCGCGTACGGCGCCCCGTACGGCGCCCCGTCCGGCGCTTCGTCAGGCGCGTAGGGGCACCGGCCCTCCTCGATGTGCCGCACGAAGTCGTCGCGGAACAACCGCAGCGCCGCCTCGAGCGGCTGCATGGCGCCCGGCGCGAGGTCGCAGAACGTCTTGTCCGAGCCCATCATCCAGATGTGCTCCTGGAGCAGGTCGAGGTCCTCCGGGCGGCCACGCCCCTGCTCGATGTCGCGGAGCAGTGCGAGCGACCACTGCAGACCCTCGCGACACGGCGTGCACCAGCCACACGACTCCTGCGCGAAGAACTGCAGCAGGTTGAGGGTCATGCCGACGGGGCAGGTCCTGTCGTCGAGCACGACGAGCGTGCCCGTGCCCAGACGGCTGCCGGCCTTCTGCATCGACCCGAAGTCCATAGCGACGTCGATGTCGGCGGCCGTGACGAACGCCGTGGAGGCCCCCCCGGGGCTGACGGCGCGCAGCTCGTAGTCGGGCTGCATGCCGCCGGCGTGTACCTCGATGAGCTCGCGCATCGAGGTGCCCACGGGCAGCTCCACGCAGCCCGGGCGCGTCACGCGTCCGGCGACGCCGTAGATCTTCGTGCCGCCCTCGCCGGTCACCGACAGGTTCTTCCACCAGTCGGCGCCGTTGCGCACGATGGAGGGCACGGCGGCGAAGGTCTCGACGTTGTTCACCACGGTGGGGCGCGAGTACAAGCCGGCGCCCGTCATGTGCGGCGGCCGCGCCCGCGGGTTGGGCCGCCGGCTCTCGAGGGCGTTGAGCATCGCCGAGGCCTCTCCGCAGATGTAGCGGCCGATGCTCTCGTGCAGATAGATGTCGAAGGAGAACCCTGAGCCCTGGATGTCGGCGCCGAGGTAGCCTCGTTCGTAGGCCTCGGCGATCGCCCTCTCGACGCACGCCAGCGGGTAGTCGTACTGCGCGCGCAGAAAGACGTAGCCCGCATCCGCCTGGACGGCGAAGCCGGCGATCATGATGCCCTCGAGCACAAGATGGGGGTTGCGGCTCAGAAGGAAGCGGTCCTTGAAGCTGCCGGGCTCCATCTCGTCGCCGTTGCAGACGACGTACTTGGGCCGCGGCGCGTCGGCGCCGAGCGGCATGGTGCTCCACTTGCGCCCGGTGGAATAGCCGGCGCCGCCGCGGCCGCGCAGGCCGGAGTCGGAGACGACCCGCGTCACGGCCGCCGGCTCGAGCTCCCGCAGGGCGCAGGCGAGGCCTTCGTAGCCGCCGGCGGCGACGTAGTCGTCGAGGAACGCCGCCTGCCCGTCCGGCCGCATGGCCTTCGTGAGCGGCCGCTCCCAGCCCGTGGTGTCGATGGGGCTCATGCGTACGCCTCGAGGATGGCGCCCACCTCGGACGGCGCCACGGGCCCGTGCAGGTCCGCGTCGACCATCATGGCTGGGCCTCGGTCGCAGGCGCCCAAGCAGACGATGGGCAGAAAGGTGAAACGGCCGTCCGCGGTGGTCTCACCGAGGCCGACGCCGAGCTGCGTCTGGATGGCTTCGCGCAGCTCGGCGTACCCCAGCGACCAGCAGGCGAAGCTGTCGCAGACGAGCACGATGTGGCGCCCCACCGGCCGGCGGAAGAGCATGTTGGCGAACGTCGCCAGGCCATCGAGCTCCTCAACGCTCATGCCGAGGTACGCGCCGAGATCGGCGAGCGCCTCGTCGGACAGCCAGCGTCGCCGCCGCTGCACGACGCGCATCGCGGTGGCGGCGGCGGCGCGCCGGTCGGGGTAGTGCGGCAGCACGGCGTCGAGCTCGCGGAGCTCATCGGCGCTCAGGCTCACCGGTCCACGTCTCCCATCACGAAATCGAGGCTGCCGAGGATCGTCACGAGGTCGGCGATCTCGTACCCCTCGGCGAGCAGCGGCAGCACCTGCAGATGGGGGAAGGAGGGCGTGCGGATCTTGGTGCGGTACGAGCTGTTCTGCCCGTCGCTGATGGCATAGTAGCTGTACTGGCCCTTGGTCCCCTCCGTGTAGATACAGGCCTCGCCGGGCGGTACCACGGGGCCCCAGCTTACGCCCAGAAAGTGAGTGATCAGCGTCTCGATGTCGTGCATCGTGTTGGGGTCCTTGAGCGGCGGCGTGGCCAGAGGGTGGTGCGCCTTGTAAGGCCCGTCGGGCATCTCGTCGAGGCACTGGCGGATGATGCGCAGGCTCTGTCGCATCTCCTCGACGTGCACGGCGACCCGGTCGTAGCAGTCGCCGGTCGAGCCCACCGGGACGTCGAAGTCGAACCAGTCGTAGTGACTGTGTGGGCGCTGCTTGCGCCAGTCCCACGGGAGTCCGGCAGCACGCAGGTTGGGACCGGTGACGCCCCACGCGACGGCATCGGCCACGCTCAGCGCCCCGACGCCGACGGTGCGCGCCTTCATGATGCGGTTGTCCATGATCAGCCGGTCGTACTCATCGAGGCGGCCGGGGAGGTAGTCGAGGTAGTCGCGCACCGGCTGCTCCCAGCCGTTCGGCAGGTCGTCGGCGACGCCGCCGATGCGCAGCCAGCTGGGGTGCATGCGCGCCCCGCAGATGGGCTCGATGACGGCGTCGAAGATCCGCTCGCGGTCCTCGAATGTGTAGAAGACCGGCGAGAGCGCGCCGATGTCCTGGGCGAAGGTGCCGTAGTACACGAGGTGGCTGGCGATGCGGAAGAATTCGCAGAGCATCACGCGGATGATCTGAGCGCGGTCGGGGACGTCGATGCCGCAGAGCTTCTCGACAGCGAGCACCCATGGCAGGTTGTTGGTCACGCCGCCGAGATAGTCGATGCGGTCGGTGTAGGGAATGAACGTGTGCCACGTCTGGCGCTCGCTGATCTTCTCGGCGCCGCGATGGTGAAAGCCGATGTCGGGGATGCAGTGGACGATCTCCTCGTCGCGCAGGCCTACGACGATGCGCAGCGGGCCGTGAGTGGCGCCGTGCTGCGGCCCGATGTTGAGGTACATGAGCGTGGGATCGTCCTCGGTACGCGGCAGCCCCCACTCCTCCGGCTTGAAGCGCAACTCCTCCTGCCACTCCTCGAACTGCTCGGGCGGCATGCTGAAGGGCCCGAGCTCCGTGCCCCGCGAGGGCGCCTCTTTGCGCAGGGGGTGCCCCTCCCACCACGGGGGCATGAGGATCCGTGCCAGGCGCGGGTGGCCGCGCACCTCGACGCCGAACATGTCCCACAGTTCGCGCTCGTACCAGTTCGCGGCCGGCCAGAGGTCAGTGATCGTCTCGAGCGCGGCGTCCTCCTCGCGGAGCGCGACCTTGAGGCGCAGGTCGGCGTTCCGTTCGTACGAGAGAAGGTGGTAGAACACCGTGAAGTCGGCCGCGGGCTGTTCCGCGCGGTGGGCGCGCAGGCGCTCGTCGATGCCGCCGAGGTCGTACAGGCTCGCGAACGGCTGAGCCGCCTCGGTCTTGAGGTAGGCCAGCAGTTCCTTGAGGCGCGCGGCCGGCGCCCAGACCGTCGGGATCTCGTCGGCCGTGCGTTGCTCCACGAGGGACACATCGGGGAAGCGCTCGCGAAGCTCGCGGGCGATGCCGGGCTGCGCGTGTTGAATCTCGGCGGCCGGCATCACGTCACACCTCGTCCGGCGTGGGGAGCTCACCGGTCTCGGCGCGTGCCGCCCGCTTGAGATCGCGCAGGGAGATGCCGGTGGGCTTCTGCACGTTCTCGGCGCCGAGCACCCAGCTGAGCGGGCGACGCTCAGTCTGCACCTGCGCCTGCAGCAGCAGCAGCCCCTCCATGAGGGCGGTCGGCGCCGGCGGGCAGCCCTGCACGTAGACGTCGACGGGCAAGAAGGAGTCGACGCCCTGCACCACGCTGTACACGTCGTACATGCCGCCGGAGTTGGCGCACGAGCCCATCGAGATGACCCAGCGCGGCTCCATCATCTGCTGGTAGAGCTGCAGCACCGTGGGCGCCATCTTGCGGAACACGGTGCCGCCGACGATCATCACGTCGGCCTGGCGCGGCGAGATGCGCAGCACCTCGGCGCCGAAACGGGCGATGTCGTAGCGCGGCGTGAGGCTGGTCGCCATCTCGACGAAGCAGCAGGAGAGCCCGAAGCCGAAGGGCCAGAGGGAGTTCTTGCGGCCCCAGGCGACGAGGTGCTGCAGGCTGCCCAGTACGACCGCCTGTCCCTGTCCCGCCTCGGGTGGAGCCCCATCGTCGAGCAGCGCCTGAAGCGCGATGGCCGTACGCGAGGGCCCGGGTCCTCTACGCGGCGCCACGGTCACCTCTCTCCGCGGTCGCGGTCTCGGGCGCGCCCGTCATCGCGGGCGCCCCTTGCGCAGTCGCCGCCGTCGCCCCGCCGGCCCCCAGTCGAGCCCGCCGGTCTTCCACAGGTACACGAGGCCCGCGAAGAGCAGAACGACGAAGACCACGATCTCGAGGTAGCCCGCCCAGCCGAGGCGTCTGGCGTTCACGGCCCAGGCGAAGATGAACACCGCCTCCAGGTCGAAGATCACGAAGAACAACGCGACCTGGTAGAACTCCACGGAGAGCCGCTTGGGAAGCGGCCCCGCCGGCTTGATCCCCGACTCGTATGGTATCCCGCGCTCTGGTCCGCGGTGGCGCTCGCCGAGCAACGAAGAGACCACGATGATCCCCGCGGCGATGACCAGCACGAGGGCGGCGTACAGCACCGCCGGCCATACTTCTGCGGCTACGAGTAGACCTGTCACGCAAGTCCTCCTGGTGCACGTTGCCCCGTCGACCATCGCTGCGATGCTGGACGCGGGGACCGTCCGCGTGGTAGAGAACCTATCAGTATCAAGGGGAGCGGCTCGTGTCACGCTTCCCGCGGCATTTTTTCTCGAAAGCGCCCGCGCGGCACGGTAGCATGGCGGCGAGACGTGAAGGATCGGGGGGTCTTCGAGATGGGCCTATCGGCGCTGCACAGCCGGGTGCGAAGAGGCAGATGGCTCCGTCTGCCGGCGCCCCTGTGCGTCGTCCTCGTCGCGCTTCTCGCCGTCGCCGGGCCGGCCTTCGCCTCTTCGTCGGCCGGCCCTTCGGCGTCGGCTGAGGCTTCTCCCGGCGCCAACCCCGTGGTCGAGGCGGCGGGCGACCCCGCCGCCGAGGTCTTCGTGGAGAACTGCTCGGGGTGCCACGGGACCAGCGGTGAAGGCGGCTTCGGGCCGCCGCTCGCGGCGGCCGGCTTCGCCAGCCTCGTGGCTCCGATGGTCGAGGAGGGCGGCATCACCATGCCGGCCTTCGGCGACCAGCTGAGCGACGCCCAGATCCAGGGCGTGGCGGAGTATGTGGCCGCTCACATCGCCGATGCCGCAGCGCGCACGGCCGTGGTCGCCGACGGCGGCGAGATCTACCGCCTCTACTGCGCCGGCTGCCACAGCACCACCGGCCGCGGCGGCGCGCTCACCCGCGGCCGCAACGCGCCCGACATCTCGCAGTATCCGGCGGCCGAGGCGCTCGCCGCCATGATCCTCGGCCGCACGAACATGCCTGCCTTTGCCGGCAACACGCTCGATGTGCGCCAGCAGGCCGCGGTGGGGCTCTACGTCGCCGTGATCATCGATCCGCCATCGCCGGGCGGCCACGGCCTGGGCTACCTGGGGCCGGTGA
The DNA here is from genome assembly GCA_037131205.1 of Actinomycetes bacterium. Classification (GTDB taxonomy): domain Bacteria; phylum Actinomycetota; class Thermoleophilia; order UBA2241; family UBA2241; genus CAIXSE01. The sequence continues at coordinate 11,593 of JBAXRL010000025.1, forward strand.
CCGAGGGCGCCGTCTCGGCGTTGGCCCTGCTCATCCTGATCTTCCTCGCCGTGTGGCTGGCATGGAAGTCGCGGACGGCAACGCCGTGACCGACCGCGAGCTCGGCACGAGCGGAGGCCCGCCCGTCCCGGACGGCGGCCGTCGACCGCCGGTCCGCAGCGGCGGCACGCCGCCGGGCTGGCCGGCGGCCGTCGGGCTCCTGGCGACCGTCGTCGGATCCGTGGGCTTCGTCCTCGCCTTCGTCACCAGCGCCAGCAACGCCTGGCTCGGCGGCTCGCTGGCGGCCGCTCTACTCGGCCTCGGGATGGCGCTCGCCTACTGGGGCCGCGACCTCGCCGGGGATGAGGTCATCAGCGGTCCGTACCCGGCGCCCCACGACGACGCCCCCGGGGCGGCCGCGCTGGGCGGCGACCTCGAGCAGAGCGTCGGCGTCATCACGCGGCGCGGCGCCCTGGCGAAGTTCCTCGTCTTCGCCGTCGGCGTCTTCGCCCTCAGCCAGGTCGTGATCCTCGGGGCGCTTGGTCCGTGGCCGGGGCGGAGCCTCTTCGTGACGGCCTGGCGGCCCGGACGTCGTCTGGTCACCATCGACGGCGAGCCGGTGACCCGCGACGTCCTCGCCGGCGGGGGCAGCCTGGTGGCGTTCCCCGAAGGGCACACCGACGCGGCCAACTCGCAGATCGCGCTCTTCCACTTCAGCGGCGGCGAGCTCAAGCTGCAGCCGGGGCGCGAGACCTGGAGCCCAGAAGGCTTCGTCGCCTACTCGCGCATTTGTACCCACGTCGGCTGCGCCGTCTCGCAGTACCTGGACGAGGCCAAGGTGCTCGCCTGCCCGTGCCACCAGTCGACCTTCGACCTTCTCGACGGCGCGAAGCCGGTCGCTGGTCCGGCCGGGCGCCCGCTTCCGCAGCTGCCGCTGGCGATCGACAAGGACGGCTACCTCGTGGCGCAGCGCGACTTCACCGAGCCCGTCGGTCCTGGCTTCTGGGACGCCGGATGAGCGACCGGCGCCTCACGAAGAGTCTGCGCACCGCATTCGGCGTGCGGCGCTCGCCCCTCCGCCGCGGCGCCGGCTACGTCGACGAGAACCTCGGCGGCGGCAGCCGCCTGCTGCGTGACGAGCTGCGCCACATCTTCCCCGACAGCTGGGCCTTCTTCCTCGGCGAGATCGCGCTCTACTGCTTCATCCTGCTGGTCGTCACCGGGGTCTTCCTCGCCCTGTTCTTCCGCGCCTCACAGGCCGAGGTCGTCTACCAGGGCAGCTATCAGCCGCTCGTCGGGGTGCCGATGTCCGACGCCTACAGCTCCGTGCTCGACCTCAGTCTCGACGTGCGCGCCGGCCTGCTGGTGCGTCAGGTGCACCACTGGGCGGCGCTGGTGTTCGTCGGCGCGCTCATGATCCACCTGCTGCGCATGTTCTTCACCGGCGCGTATCGCCGCCCGCGGCGCCTCAACTGGCTGTTCGGCTTCACGCTGCTGTTCGTCGTGGGGTTCAACGGGCTGATGGGCTATTCGCTGCCCGACGACCTCCTCTCGGGGACCGGCCTCAGGGTCGCGTACTCGATCACCGAGTCGATCCCCTTCGTCGGGCCGACGATGGCGTCGCTGCTGTTCGGCGGTGAGTTCCCCACGACCGGCATCATCGCGCGCATCTACCCGGTGCACGTCTTCCTGCTGCCGGCGGCGATCGCCGGACTCCTCGGGCTGCACCTGGGCATGCTCTGGCTGCAGCGCCACACCCAGTTCCCCGGCCCCGGGCGCGACGACCGCACCGTCGTCGGCTCGCCGATGGTGCCGGCTTACGCGCTGCGCACCACCGGCTATCTGCTGCTGGTCGCCGGCGTCCTCACCGCCTTCGGTGCACTCCTGCAGATCAACCCGGTGTGGCTCTACGGGCCCTACACGGCCTGGGACTCCACCACGGCCGCGCAGCCCGACTGGTACATGGGCTGGCTGGAGGGCGCCGTGCGCCTGTTCCCCGGCTGGGACATCCAACTCGGGTCCTTCGTCCTGCCGGCGGTGTTCTGGCCGGCGGTGGTCCTCCCGGGCCTGATCTTCACGCCGCTCCTTCTGTGGCCGTGGCTTGACGGCATGGCGCTGCGCGACCAGGGGTTTCACAACGTGCTCACGTTTCCCTCGGAGCGCCCATGGCGGGCTGCGCTCGGCGCGGGCTTCGTCACCTTGCTCAGCGTGCTCCTGGTGGCCGGCGGCGACGACGTCTTCGCCAGCGCTTTCGGCCTCAGTCTGCCGGTCCTCATCCGGACGCTGCAGGTGCTCGTCTTCGTGGCGCCGCCGCTTGTCGCCCTGTTTACGTACCTGGTCGCCCGCCGGAGGTCACAGCGTTGGCTGGCAACGGGGCGCTAATGCAGCCGGTCCACCACGGCGGCCGCGATAACGGCTGCCAGGCAGGGCCCGGAGACCTTGAACAGCGCCCATGCCGCGGCGCTGGTCCGGGCCGCCAGGAGTCGCGCGACGAAGAGCCACAGGACGAGGCTCGCGGCCAACGCGATGGCAAGGTACACGACCCCGAACAGGTCCGTCACGGCGGCGGCTGTGACGATGCCCGTCCAAGCCGCGAAGAATGCGACGATCAGCACACGCGTGGTCCGCTCGCCGTAAGCTACGGCTGGCGTGGGGATGCCCGAGGAGCGATAGTCGTCCTCGCGGGCCAGGGACAAGGCCCAGAAATGGGGCGGCGACCAGGTGAACACCACGGCGCAGAGGAAGAGGATGTCGCCGGACCACGGGGCCCCGGTGGCCGCCCAGCCGATGAGCCCGGGGAAGACGCCGGCGAGGGCGCCGGGCACGGAGCTCAAGGCCGTGCGCGGCTTCAGAAGCAGCGTGTAGACGAGCACGTAGTAAGCGGCGCCGAGCAAGGCGAAGACGGCGGCAAGGCCGCCGGCAACGACCCAGAGGACCACTACTCCGGCGGCCACCGCGGCGAGCCCGGCGGCACGCGCGCGCCCGGGCCGCAGGCGGCCGCTCGCCGTCGGCCGCCGGCGGGTGCGCTCCATGTGCGCGTCGAGGTCCCTCTCGATGACATTGTTGAGGATCGCCGCGCCGGCCACGGTGAGAGCCGTGGCCGCGAGGACGGCGCTCACCAGCCAGACGCCGGCGCCCCCGGCGAGCAGCATCGCCGCGAGCACGGTGACCAGGAAAAGCGCGACGATGCGCGGCTGCGCGGCGTTGACGTAGTCCATGCCGCGCATTCTGCCGCATCGCGGGGCATTCGTGCGATGATGGCCGCGACCGAGGAGACGGGGAGGGGTCGAGTGCCAGGCGTTTCCGGCCAGCGTTCAGGGAGCGGATCTCGGCGTCGGATCGTGTCGCGCGTGCTGCTGCCGGGCGCACTTCTGGCGCTGGCCGTCGTGGTCGCCGGCTGCGCCGGCGACCAGCCCGACATCTTCCGCCCCGGCGGCTCGGCGGGGCACGAGATCAAGACGCTGAGCTACCAGATGTTCGCCATCCTCGCGGTGGTGCTCATCACCGTGTGGGCGCTCCTCGCTTTCGTGATCATCAAGTTCCGCCGCCGTCCGGAGTCCAAGGCTTCGCAGACGCGCGGCAACCTCAAGCTCGAGATCGTCTGGACTCTCATCCCGGCGGTCATCGTCACGGTGCTGTTCGTGCTCACGGTGCAGACCACGAAGCAGATCGCGATGCCGGATCCGGGGGCGCAGTTCAGTGCCGTCGGGCACCGCTGGTGGTGGGAGTTCGACTTCCCCGAGCAGGGCTTCAAGACTGCTAACGAGGTCTACGTGGCGGTCGGCAGGACGACGTCGATCGACGTGGAGTCCGTCGACGTCATCCACTCGTTCTGGGTGCCGCAGATGGGCGGTAAGGTCGACATGATCCCCGGGCGCGT
>JBAXRL010000026.1:0-14767 GCA_037131205.1 Actinomycetes bacterium
TTCTGGCGCTCCTCGGCGAAGCCGTTCCAGGCGCAGGCCTGGCTCGCCGACGGCACCGTGGACCAGTTCGGCTGGGGCGCCGAGCAGCTCGCCATCATGAGCTCCTCGCACGACGGCCTGGACTTCCAGGCCGGCCTCGTGCGCGGGATGCTGGCCGACCTCGGCCTCTCCGAGGCCGACCTGCGTTGCGACAGCAAGCTCAAGGCGCGGCACAACTGCTCCGGCAACCACACCGGCTTCCTCGCGGCCAGCGTGCACCATGGCTGGGACGTCCCCACATACCAGCGGCCCGACCATCCCGCCCAGGAGGCCGCCCTGCAGATGTTCGCCGCCTGCGTGGGCCTCGACCCGCGGCAGATCCCCACCGCCGTCGACGGCTGCGGCGTCGTCTGCTACGCCACGCCGGTCGCGGTCGCGGCCGCGACCTTCGCGCTCATGCCCGACCTGCTCCCCGAGATCAGCGCCGCGATGCGCGCCCACCCCACCCTGGTCGAAGGCCCGGGCTGGATCGACACCCTCGTGATGCAGACGATCCCCGGCGCCACCAGCAAGTGCGGCGCCGAGGGCCTGAGCTGCGTGTCGCTGCCCGACGGGCGCGGCCTCGCCGTCAAGGTCGTCGACGGCGCCGACCGCGCCTCGGACACGGCCACGGTCACGGCCCTCACGGCCGTGCTCGGCGCCGACGCCATCGCCGAGCCGCTGCGCGCCAAAGGCCGCCCGCCGATCACCAACGACGCCGGCGACGTGGTCGGCGAGCTGCTCGGCGTCGCCCCTGCCTGAGGCCTGCCTCTGAGGTCGGCGCGCTCGCCCGCGAAAAGGGGGCGGGGCGCTCGCGAGCGCCCCGCCCCCTTTGCGTCTGCGCTTCGCGGCCGCCGGCCGGCCGCGCCGGCCTCAGCCTTCTTCCGCCCGCGGCTTGCGCCGCAGGAGGAGCAGGACAATGGCCGCCACCACGAGCGCGGCGATCACGACGCCCACGATCAGGGTCGTGTTCGAGCCACTGCCGCCGGCGCTCGCGGTCGCGGCGACCTTCGGTCCCACCTTGTAGTAGTTGCTCACGTTGTCGCTGATGTAGGCGATCGCGCCGGTGTCCTGCGGGATGCGCGTCCAGCCATCCCACTTCGTCGTGTTCCACGCCTCGAGGAGCTTGGGATACGTGAGGATGATGTACGGCGACTCCTGGTACAGCATCTCCTGCATCTTGTAGGTGATCTCCTTGCGCTTCTGCGGGTCGAGTTCCTCAGACTGCTGCAGCCACAGCCGGTCGTACTCCTTGTTGGACCAGCAGGCGTCGTTCTGGTTCTCGATCTGCTCGCTGCGGAAGTAGCCCAGGCGCCGGCCGGGGTCGGAGCCGCTGGGCTGCCACGTCCAGATGTAGATGTCGTAGTCGGGCTTGTAGGTGTCGCCGGCGTAGTTGTAGCCGCCGTCGAGCAGCACGCCGTTGTCCTCTACGGAGAACTCGATGTCGATGCCGAGCTGCTCCCACCAGTCGGTGATGAGCTTGCCCATGGTCTGGCTCTGCGGCGACTCGACGCGCGCCCAGAGGCGCAGCTTGATGTTCTTGTCGCCGTTATCGGGGTCGTTGAGCACGCCGTCGCCGTCGGTGTCCGTGTAGCCCGCGGCGGCGAGGAGCTGGGCGGCCTTGGCCGGATCGTACGTGTACTCCATGTCGGCGGGCGGCTGCCAGTGCCAGTCGAGGAGGGGATCGTAAAAGTCGACCTCGAAGAGCGACGTCGCCGGGTCCGCGTAGCCCTGGTACGCGAGCGCGGCCATCTTGGCCTTGTCGATGCCCCAGTTGAGCGCCTGCCTGAAGGCCGGGTCGCGCAGGACGGGGTTGCCGAGGGACGGGCCTTCGTAACAGTTGAAGGAGAGGTAGTCGAAGGCCTTCTGCGAGCAGGCTTCGGCGACGAGGCCCGTTGCGCCCTGCAGGGCCTTGACCTGCGCCGGCGGGATGTTGATGGCCAGGTCGATGGCGCCCAGCTTGAGATCCTGCGCCAGGGTGTCCTGGTTCTTGTAGACCTGGAAGATGACCTCGTCGACCTTGGGCGCACCGCCCCAATAGCCCTTGTTGGCCACGCAGCGGATGAACTTGCCCTTTTGCCACTCGACCACCTGGAAGGGGCCGGAGCCCACGATCGGCGGCTTGTTGAGGTATGCCTTGGCGTCGTCGGCGGTCTTGAACCCGCTCCAGATGTGCTCGGGGATGATGGGGCACCACATCGCCAGGATGTCGGCCTTGGGGCGCGCGCACGTGATGACCACCGTGGCGTCGTCGGGGGCCGTGACCGTCTCGATGCCGTCGAGCGCCGAGAGAAACGCCTGCAGCTCCTGCTCCCTCTGGTAGTTGAAGCTGAAGGCGATGTCCTGCGCCGTGAGCGGCTCGCCGTCGCTCCACTTCACGCCGCTGCGGATCTTGAAGGTCCACGTGAGGCCGTCGGCGCTCGTTGTCCAGCTCTCGGCGAGCCCGGGCGCCGTCTGCAGGTACTGGTCGCCGTAGTTGGTGAGAAAGTCGTAGCTGACGTGGAACAGCTCGTAGGACGACTGCTCGACGCCGACGAACGGGTTGAGGTTGTCGGGGTCGGTCGTCCAGCCGACCTTGAGGGTGACCTTGTCGCCGCCCGGCGAAGCGCTGGGGGCGGCGGCGAGGGAGCCAGTCAGGCCCCACACGAGACCGGCGGCGACGAGCAGGACGAGCAGAAGGACGAGGAGCCGTGGCGGAGTCATCGGGCGCGCGGACATGAGACCTTCCTTCTGTACGCTGAGATACTGAGGCGGCCGCCCCCCGGGCTCGCCGCACGGCGCCGGAGGCGCCGTGCGGCGAGCCTACTCAAAGCGGCCGCCAGGGCGCAAGAGCAGGGCGTCGCCTCAGGGCATGCGCAGCCCGGACTCTTGCGTGCGCACACGCAATCGCCATATGCTGCGCAGGCGGGAGCGCGCCTCGCCGGCTGCGGATCGTGTTCCTCACGACCATCACATGCCGAACCAGAGGGGGCTCCATGGCAGCGAATGATGGGACGCGCGCCTTCGAGCGCGCGCTCCTCGCGATGGACCGCGTGGGGGCGCGCGACACCCTGGTGGCCGCCGCCGAGGGCGCCGACGATACGCTCGCCGTCGCCGAGGCGGTCGTCGCGCCGGCGCTCGAGCGCATCGGCGACGACTGGGAGCACGGCACGGTCTCCCTCGCCCAGCTCTACATGGCCGGCCGCATCGCGGAGCAGATCGTCGGCGAGATGCTCCCTCAGGTCCGTCCCGACAACGGCGAACGCCCGCGGCTGGCCATCGTCGTTCTCGAGGACCACCACGCGCTCGGCAAGCGGCTCGTGCTCTCGGCCTTGCGTTCCTCAGGGTACGCCGTCGCCGACTACGGCCACGGCGTTACCGTCGAGCGCCTCGTGCAGCGCTGCCGCGACGACCAGCCGCGCGTGCTGCTGATCTCCACGCTGATGTTGCCGGCCGCGCTGCGCGTGCGCGAGGTCGTGGATCGGCTCGCGCTGCCCGGCCCGCCGCCCGTGGTGATCGTCGGCGGCGCCCCCTTCCGCCTCGACCCTGAGTTGTGGCGTGAGGTGGGCGCCGACGCCGTGGGGCGCAACTCGGCCGCGGCCATCGCCCTTGTCGACCGCTTCACGGGAGGTGTGCGATGACCGCTGAGATGACGTCCCTGGATCGCGTTCTCACCACCCTCGGTCACAAGGAGCCGGACCGCGTCCCGCTCTTCCTGCTGGTCACCATGCACGGCGCCAGGGAGCTCGGCATGGGCCTGCGGGAGTACTTCTCGCGCGGCGAGAACGTCGCCGAGGGCCAGCTGCGCCTCCGCGAGAAGTATGGCCACGACTGCCTGTACAGCATCCTCTACGCCCCGCTCGAAGTGGAGGCCTGGGGCGGCGAGGTGATCTTCCGCGACGACGGACCCGCCAATTCCGGCGAGCCGATGATCGGCGACGTCGAGCAGATCCTCTCTCTGGAGCCGCCCGACGTGGCCACGAGCCCCGTGCTCGCCCGCGCCCTGCGCGCCACAGAGATTCTCAAGGCGCGCTCGCGCGACGTGCCCATCGTCGGCTCCGTCGTGTCACCCTTCTCGCTGCCCGTTATGCAGCTCGGCTTCGAAGCCTATCTCGACCTCATGTTCGAGCGCCGCGACCTGTTCGACCGCCTGATGGCCGTCAATGAGGAGTTCTGCGTGGCGTGGGCGAACGCCCAGTTCGCGGCCGGCGCCACAGCCGTCGGCTACTTCGACCCGGTTTCTTCCACGACGGTCGTCACGCCGCAGGCGTATCTCGACACCGGCTTCAAGGTGGCGCAGCGCACCATCGCCCGGATCAAGGGCCCCACGGCCACGCACTTCGCCTCCGGACGCTGCGCCGGCATCCTCGACGATGTGGCGCGCACCGGCACCGCCGGCGTCGGGGTGAGCGCCGAGGAGGACCTCGCGGCGCTCAAGCGCGCCGCCGCCGGCAAGCTGGCGCTCATGGGCAACCTCGACGGCGTCACCATGCGCCGCTGGACGGCGGAGCAGGCCGAGGCTGAGGTCAAGGCGGCCATCGCCGCAGCCGCTCCCGGCGGCGGCTTCATCCTCTCGGACAACCACGGCGAGATCCCCTTCCAGGTCCCGGACGAGGTGCTGCTGGCGATCGCCGAAGCCACGCGCCGCTGGGGACGCTATCCCATCGATCGGGTCGATGCCTGAGCCCAGACTGAGGATCAGCGCCTGCGCGAACTTCGCGCCAGATGTGCGTGCGGCGCTGCCCGCACACCTGCAGGGCAGCGTCGAGGTGGTCGCGCTGGCCGCCGACTGCGTCGGCCCGCAGGCGCGCTGTCAGGAGCTGCGCGAGCAGGTACACGAGCCGGGCGCGGCGCGCACGGAGCTGATGGCCGGCGACTACCCGGTGAGCGCCTCGCGGGCGAGCAACGGGGACGACGTCTGCGCGCTGCACTGCTCCGGCCCCGCGGGCTACCCGCTCATCAACCGCGAGTACGCCGAGCAGCTCATCGCCGACGGCGCCTACCTGCTCACTCCCGGCTGGGCGCGCCACTGGAAGAGCTATCTGCGCGCCCAGGGCTTCGACCAGGCCCTGGCGCGGCAGTACTTTCACGAGTTCGCCGCGCAGCTCGTGCTGCTCGACACCGGCGTCGACCCGCAGGCTATGCTGCGCCTCCACGAGATGGGCGTCTATCTCGATCTGCCCACGCGGCGCCTGCCCTGCGGCCTCGACTACCTGCGCCTCTTCTTGACGGGCCTGGTGCTCGACTGGCGGCTGCGCATGAGGCGCCCGGCACGCAGCCAGGCGGACGACGACGCCGGCCCGCGGCTCGCCGAGTACGCCATGACCCTCGACATGCTTGGCGCCCTGGCCGGGGTCACCGACGAGGGCGACGTCGCGGAGCAGGTGCTCGACCTCATCACGCTGCTCTTCGCGCCCGGCCGCCTGCACCTTCTGGCCATCGACGAGGGGCGCCCGGGCGGACTGCGCTCGCGGCCGCCGGCGCCGTCGGCCGCCGAGACGGCGGCGGTCAGCGCCCGCCTTGCCCGCCTGGCCGGCGACTACGAGCTCACGGGCGACGGCTTTCTGCTGCTCGTGGGGCGCGGCGGGAACCGCGCCGTCGTCGAGCTCGGCGCCTTCGCCCTGCCCGAGAAGCGCGAAGACTACCTCAACCTCGCGCTCACGCTTGCCGGCGCCTTCGACCTGGCCCTCGCCAACGCGCGCAGCTTCGCGCGCCTGGACCACGCCCGCCAGAAGCTGCGCGCCTCGGACGAGCGGTATCGCGCCCTCATGGACCAGGCCAGCGACGCCATCGTGCTGGTGGACGTGCGCGGCGTCGTCATCGAGGCCAACGGCCAGGCGCTGCGCGTGATGGGCAAGAGCCGCGACGAGATCGTGGGCAGCACCATGGACGACATCCACGACGCCGACGTCCAGCAGGCGGTGCGCGGCGGCTTCGACGAGCTCATGCGCAGCGGCGCGGCCGCCATACCCGGCATCCACCTCGCCCGTCCCGGCGCCGACGACGTGGTCATCGACGCGAACTTCTCGCTGATCGAGGTCGGGGGGCGCCGCATCATCCAAGGCATGTTCCGCGACGTCAGCGAGCGCGAGCGCAACGCTCAGGAGCTGGAGGCGATGTCGCTTACCGACGCGCTCACGGGGCTGCGCAACCGCCGTGGCTTCACGATGCTCGCCGAGCAGCAGCTCAAGACGGCCAACCGCCTGGGCCGGCCTCTGCTGCTGCTGTTCGCCGACATCGACGGCCTCAAGCCGGTCAACGACGTCCAGGGGCACGCCGCCGGCGACGCGCTTCTCTGCGAGGCGGCCACGGTGCTGGCGGGTTGCTTCCGCGACATGGACATCGTGGCGCGCATGGGCGGCGACGAGTTCGCCGTGCTGCAGATCGACGCCGGCGGCGATGAGGCTCCGGCCGCGGCGGAACGACTCGAGGCGGCCATCGCCGCCGCCAACGCGGCGCCCGGCCGCGCCTCTGAGCTTTCGCTCTCCCTCGGCGCCTCGGCCCTCGACCCCGCGGCGCCGCGCACCCTCGACGAGCTCCTGCAGGTCGCCGACGAGCGCATGTACGCGGTCAAGCGCGCGCGCAAGGCGGCGCGAGCAGCGCTGGGTGACGTGCCGCGCGACGCCGAGCCGGGGGGCGCGGGCACGGAAGGCGCGGGGCCGCAGGGGCCCGCCGCGCCTACTCGCTGAAGGCGAACCCGGCCGCGAAGACGCGCGCGCAGGCGGCCGCGACGTCCGCGTCGTAGAGCCGGCCGGCGCCCGCGGCGATCTCGGCGAGAGCGGCTTCGACGCCCAGCGCCGGCCGGTACGGCCGGTGCGACGCCATCGCTTCCACGACATCGGCCACGGCGATGATGCGCGCCTCGCGCGGGATCGCCTCACCCAGGAGGCCGTCGGGGTAGCCCGATCCGTCGAGGCGCTCGTGGTGCCGACGCACGATGTCGGCGACCGGCGCGCCGAGTTCGAGCGGGGCGAGGATGTCGGCGCCGGCCGCCGGATGTACCTTGACGAGCGCGAACTCGGTCTCCGACAGGCGCCCCGGCCTGGTGAGGATCTCGGCGGGCACCGCGACCCTGCCGATGTCGTGCAGTTCAGCGGCCAGGCGCAGGGTTTCGCACGCCGCGCCCTCGATGCCCAGCTCCGCGGCGAGCGCCACGACCAGCTGCGTCACGCGGCGCTGGTGCCCCGCCGTGTACGGGTCGCGCGTCTCGACCAGGGCGCCCATGGCGGCCACGGCGCCGTCGACCATGCGCCGCAGACGCGCCGCCGCCTCGAGCGCCTCGCGCTCGGCGGCCTTGAGCTCGGTGACGTCCTGCAGGGCGCCCACGATGCTCGCCGGCGCGCCGTCCTCGTCGCGGACCAGCTCGCCTGTTGAGTGCACGACGCGCACCTGCCCGTCGTTGGCGCGCCTGATCTCGAACTCCTCGTCGTATTCACCCTGGCCGGCGATCAGCCGTCCAAGAGCTGCATCAAGACCGGGGCGGTATTCAGGGAGAGTCGCGCCCTCGGCCAGCTCGAGAGGCATCGTCGGGGCGGTGCGCTCGAGGCCGTAGATGCGAAAGGCCTCCGCGGAGGCCCACATCGTCCGCATCCCCACGTCGAGCTCCCAGTTGCCCACGTGCGCGATGCTCTGCGCTCTGATCATGCGTTGCTCGTTCTGCCGCAGAGACTCCTCGGCGCGCCGGCGCGCGCCGCTGTCGCGGGTGACGCCGCGCGCCTCCACGTGCCCGGTGTCCGGGCTGACGGAGTAGCTGGTGATCACCTCGGTCCACACGCTGGAACCGTCCTTGCAGGGCTGCTCGACCTCATCGACGTAGAACTCGTCGGCGCTCTGCCTCGCCTCTCGAAAGGCCGCGGCACGCTCGCGAACGAGAGCCTTGAGCCCCTCGCCGGCCGCGACCGTCAGGGCCGCGTCGACGGGCGCGGCGACGATCTCCTCGGCGGTGAACCCGCGCAGACGCTGCACAGACGGGCTCACGTAGCGAAAGTACATCGTCTCCGTGTCGAGGACCCAGACGACGTCCTGCATGCCCTCGGTCAGGACCCGGTACAGCTCGGCGCTCTTGCGCGCGGCCTCTTCGGCCGCGCGCAGCACATCGGCCCTCTCTCCCTCCCTCAGCCGGTCCAGCGCCATGCTCGCGAAGATCTCGGCGAACCTCCTCATGACCGCGAGGTATCTGTCGAACTGGCCCTGCGTGAGCACCGGCACCCTCGCGACAGCCTCCAGATACGCGTCTTCATCGAATCCGTATTTCGCCGCCTGGGCACGGAAGAACGCAAGGTCCGGCGCCTCGAGAAAGAGCTGCCCGACGAACACGCTACCGAGGTGCCGGCCGTCTACGATTATCGGCGTGGCCGCATCGACCATGCCGTGCGGGCAGCGGTAGACGACCGACGGATCGGCCTCGTCGATGTGAGTCAGGATGTAACGGTCGCTCTCGAGGCACTCCAGCTCGCTGACCTCATCGACGCGGTGGAACCTCGTGCAGACGTCCTGCCAGGCCGTGGCCGTGAGGATGTGGCCCTCGTTGTCGACGATCGCCGAGGGGAACGGGTAGGCGTCGTTGAGGCTGTCGAACAACTCCTGGAGTCTGGGGATATCCAGAAGATCCTCGAGCCTGCAGCCCTCAGATGCGGTCACTCTTCCCTCCCGAAGACGAAGCTGCGACAATCCAGCATAGCGCATCGCACCCTCGCAGTGCGGCCGGCGGGGCGCCTGCGCGACGGCCGCCCGTCCGCCTCCCGAAGGGCGCCTGCGCGGCGGACGGCCGGCCGTCCGCCTTCGGGCGGGAGAGGCTCATGAAGTGCGGGCGCGCCGCCGACGAGACTCGTGACGGATCGATTGGGAGGATCCCGCGTGGACGGCTTCATCGTGGACAGCGTGCCTCGGCAGCGCCTGCTACTGGCGGTCGTCGCCGTGGGCGCCTTCATGGCCAACCTCGACACGTGCATCGTCAACGTGTCCCTGCCGACCATCGCCCACGAGTACGACGTCAGCCCCAGCGCCGTCTCGCTGGTCGTCCTTTCGTACCTGCTCTGCGAGGTCAGCTTTCTGCTGCTCTTCGGCAAGCTCGGGCAGATCTGGGGCAGCGCCCGCGTCTTCCTGCTCGGCCTCGCGGTCTTCACTGTGGGCTCGCTGCTCTGCGGCCTTTCGCCGAGCCTTATCGCTCTGGTCGGCTGGCGCGCCCTCCAGGGTGTCGGCGGCTCGATGATCTTCGCCGTCATGCTCGTCTTCCCGGGGTTGTACCTGCCGGCCGGCAGGCGCGCCGCCGCCATGGGCGTGCTCACCACGGCGGCGGCGCTCGGCGTAGCCGCCGGCCCGCCGCTGGGCGGTTTGCTCACGTCAACGCTGGGCTGGCACTGGGTCTTCTTCGTCAACCTGCCGATCGGCGCCGCGGCGCTGGTCGCCGGCATCGCGTGGCTGCCCCGCCGGCGGCCGGCCTGCGCCGACCGGCGCCTGGACGCGCCCGGCGCGGCGCTCTCCTTTCTGGCGCTCCTCTTCCTGCTCCTGCCGCTCAACATGGGGCGCGAGTGGGGCTGGTTCTCGGTGACCACCCTGGCGACGCTCGGCGTAGGCTTGAGCTGCGCCCTCGGGTTCGTGCTGCGCGAGTGGCGCGCCCGGCATCCTCTGCTCGACCTGCGCCTGTTCACGCACCGCAGCTTCACCCTCGCGACCGCGGCCTTCCTGGTGGCCATGGCCACCACCGGCGGTGTGCTGTTCCTCTTCCCTTTCTACCTGCAGGTGCAGCGCGGGCTCACGCCTTTCGTCTGCGGCGCCGTGCTCATGGTCATCGCCGGCGGCCAGCTCCTGGGGCCCTGGGCGGGCGGGCTCGCCGATCGCTATGGGGGGCGCTCCGTGTGCAGCGCCGGCCTCATGCTCTCGGCGCTGGCCTTCGCCCTGTTCTGCCTGCTGAACGACCGCAGCGCGATCTGGTTCATCGTCCTCGCTCTGAGCCTGTTCGGCCTCTCACAGGGCCTGAACAAGGCGCCCAACATCAACCTCGCGATGGAGGACGTGCCGGCGCTGCGCAAGCCTCTCGCCGGCAGCGTGATCTCCGTGGCCCGCAGCCTCGGCCTGGCCGTGGGCGTGGTGGCCTTCGAGACCGTGTTCTCGGAGGTGATCCCGCACCGCGTGTCGGTCGAGAACGTGAGCGTGCAGACCGCCCACGTCGACCCCGGCCTGATGCAGCGCGGCTTCACCGTGGCCTTCCTCCTCGGGGTCGCGCTGAGCCTGCTCGCGCTCTACCTCACGCTGCGCCTGCGAGCGCCGCGCGGCGCCGCGACCGTCGCACAGCGCGGCGGCGCTGACGGGAGCACGCGCGCGGGTTGAAGGCGACGCCGCGCCGCGCCCGCGCCACTGGCGGTGCGATGCGCTCTCCCCCGCGCCGAGGGCGGGCCGCGCGGGAAGCGCGGCCCCTCGACCTCATGCGCCGCGCCGGCCTTCTCGTCACCGTGGCGCCGCGCTCGCGATACCCCGTTGTCCACGACCCTGAGCTCGAGTGCCCGCTGCCGCGCGCCCGGGAGATGGCGCCCTACGTGGAGGACGGCGCCCTCGAGCGCGGCCTCACCGACTACGACTGGGTCGTCGAGAGCGCGGCCGCCGGGCACACGGTGTGCGACCTCGTCTACGCCAGGCAGAGCTTCGGCAAGGTGCGCTGGGCGCCGGCCGTGCCGCAGGCGTCGCTCATCCAGACCCTCGCCGACCTCGAAGGCAGGATCGTGGCCACCGAGCTCGTCGGCGTCACCAGGCGCCGGCTGGCAGAGCGCGGCGTCAGCGCCAGGATCGAATTCAGATGGGGCGCCACCGAGGCCAAGCTCCCGGAGCTCGCCGACGCCATCGCCGCCCTCTACCGGGTCGGGCTCATGCTCAACGTCAGGGTGGAGGGACTGGACGCCGTCCTCGCCGTGCCGCCCGCCCTCCGCAAGCCCACCGTCTCGCACCTCAGCGACGAGAGCCGGCCGGCGGTCGACACGATCCTCGAGGAGAGCGTGGTCCGCCGCATCATCCCGCGCCTCAAGGAAGCTGGGGCCGAGGGCATCGTCGAGCTCATGCTCAACAAGATCGTCATGTAGGTTCCCCTCATGGCCTGCGAGAACCGCGACCGCCCGCGCCGCCGGCGGGGCCGCCGCGGCAGCCACGCGCGCGCCGCGGCCGCCCACGCGCGCGCTGCGGCCGCGGCAGCCGTCACCCCCGGCGGTCTGCCGGCCGTCGCATGGTCGAAGACGGCCGAATCCGTTGGCGGTACTTCCAACGATACCGTTGGAAGTACCGCCAAAGGAATACGGTCACATGACCATCCCCGTCGCTCAGGCGCCGGTGAACCACATATGGGGCTCCCGGCGGGCGCACAGCCGGCAGCGCCTTCCGGCGGGCGCACAGCCGGCAGCGCCTCCCGGCGGGCGCGACCGGCGCGCGGGCGGCCGCGGCTGGCGGAGCTGCGCCGGTCACAGCGCAACACGACGCGCGCGGACAAGCCACCTGCGGCCGGTAACGATGAGTGCGGGAGAGCCGTGTTCCTCTCAGTCTCCCTCGCCGCTTCCGCCACCCGCGGCCGGTGGAGACGGGCGAGAGAGGGCTGTCATCCCCCCAGAGACGTGGAAAGGCGGGGCGGGCCTGGCAGCCCGCCCCGCCTCTGCGCGACCCGAGGGGCAACAAGGGCGCGCTGAGCGGCTGACGATCGACGGAGAGAGGGGCGCCGGTCGCCGTTGTCCGCATCACGGTGGAAGCCGGCTCCTGGCCGTCGTGCCTTCCACGCGTCGCAATAACTGTACTCTTCCAACATGAAGCTGCGATGAAGACCGATCGACGAAGTCAGGATCGCTGCGGCAAGACCGGCAGCAGGATCGTCGCCGTGGTCCCTCCAGCGGAAGCGCTCGCCAGGCGCAGCGTGCCGCCGTGGGCCTCGACCACCCACGCGGCGATGGGCAGGCCCAGACCGCTCCCTCCGGAGGCTCTGCCGCGAGCGTCGTCGATGCGATAGAAGCGCTCGAAGACGCGCTCGAGCTGCTCCCCCGTCAGCCCCGCGCCGCGATCGGCCACCTGGACGCGGGCGCGTTCGCCGTCGCAGGCCAGGCGCACGGCGACCCGCGACCCCTGCGGCGAGTGCTCGACGGCGTTCTTGACCAGGTTGAACAGCGCCCTCTGGAGGCGCTCCGGGTCGGCCGCGGCGAGGACCTCGCCACGGCCGCCTTCGCGCACCACGTCCACGCCGCGCACGGCGGCGAACGCCGCGAGCTTGGCGACCGTGGCGTCGAGCAGGGCGCAGAGGTCGATCTCGCGGCGCTCCAACGGCTCCTCATGGGCGTCGATGCGCGAAAGCGTGAGCAGATCGGCCACCACGCCGCCCATGCGCTCGACCTCTTCCAGGCCGCTGTCGAGCGCCCGCTGCAGCTCCGCGACGTCGGGCGGGCCACGCTGCGCCACCTCGAAGTCCGCCTTCATGATCGCCAGCGGGGTGCGCAGCTCGTGCGACGCGTTGGCGATGAAGCGGCGCTGGCTGGCCAGAGCGTCGTTGATGGGCCGCAGCGTGCGCCGCGCGTACCAGAAGCCCGCGATGCCGACGACCGCGAAGACGGCGGCGTCGATGAGGATGACGCGCAGCCGCAGACGCGCGATGGCCTGTGCCACCAGCTCGCGCTCGGCGCTCTCGTCGAGCACTGTCTGGTCGATGACGTCGTGAGTCTCGCGCGTGAACGAGACGTACAGCAGCACGGTGGAGGTCGCCAGCAGGAGAACAGCGATGAGCGCGAACAAGGCCGCGAGACGCCGCGAGGCGCGGCCGGCGGCGTCACTGCCGAAGGACATAGCCGACCCCGCGCACCGTGTGGAAGAGCTTCGCGCGACCCTTCACATCGATCTTCGCGCGCAGGTTCTTCACGTGCACGTCGACGACGTTGCTGAAGCCGTCAAAATCGAAGTCCCAGGCGTGAGTCATGATCTGCTCCCGCGTGAGCACCTCGCCGGCGTTGCGCATGAAGTACTCAAGCAGGGCGAACTCCTTGGTGGTCAGGGCGATCTCGCGGCCGCCGCGGGTCACGAGACGCGTGGCCGGCTCGAGCGCCAGGTCGCCCACCTGGAGCCGCGGCGGCAGCACCTGCGGTGGCCGCCGCAGCAGCGTGCGGATGCGCGCCAGGAGCTCCTCGAAGGCGAACGGCTTGACCAGGTAGTCGTCGGCGCCGCTGTCGAGGCCCGCGACCTTGTCGGCGGTCGCGTCGCGGGCCGTCAGCACGAGGATCGGGAGGGCGACCCCGGCGGCGCGCAGCCGCCGGCAGATGCTCAGCCCGTCCACCCCGGGCAGCATGACGTCGAGCACGGCGAGGTCGTAGTCTTCGTGATTGACCGCGAGCCTGGCGAGCGCCTGCGTCCCGTCCAGGACCACATCGACGGCGTAGCCCTCGCGCTCGAGGCCGCGCTGCAGAGTGCGCGCCAGCTTCTGCTCGTCTTCCACGACGAGCAGCCTCATCCGGCCGCTTCTTCCCGAGCGGATCCGTCTTCGACCGCCGCCCTGCCCGCCCGGCGCCGGCGCAGGCACTCGTCGAGCTCCAGCCCGTACAGCAGGGCCAGGTTCACGAGCCACAGCCAGGTGAGCACCATGACGATGCTCCCCAGGAATCCGTACACGCGCCCATAGTCCGCGAAGTAGCGCACCCACACGGAGAAGCCGACGGAGACCACGAGGGCCGCCAGACTGCCGAGAAAGCTGCCCCACGACACGAGCCGCACGAGCGGCCGCGTCGATCCCGGAGCCGACGCATACAGTACTGCGAGGATGAGCGTGCCGCAGAGCAGGAAGAGCACCCAGGCGATCACCGTCCACACCGTCTTCGTGACCTCGCCGAGGTCGAAGATCTCGCCGAGGAGCCGCGTGGCGTTGGAGCTCACGCCGAAGACGACCACCGTAAGCACCATCAGCACGAGGATCACGAGACCGACCAGGAGCTGACGCGGCAAGCGGTGCAGAAAGGCCTCGGGTTGGGCGCTGCCGCGCATCGTCATGGCGGCGAAGGTGAAACCGCCCACGTAGCGGCTCAGACCGTAGGCGGCGAAGGCAAAGCCCGTGACGATGGCGATCCAGCCCGGGGCCCCGGCCGCGGCGGCCTGAGCGCCCTGCTGGGCGGCGTCGAACAGGGCGCCGGCGCCCTGGCCGTCGAGGCGCGCCGCCTGGGCGGCCTCGAGGCCGCCGCGCTGGCCGAGCAGGTCGGCGGCGGCGGAGACGGCCACCGCCGCCGGGAACGCCACGAGCATGACGTAGAAGGCCAGCGACGCGGCGCCCGTCGTAAGCTGGTCGCGGCCGCCACGCACGACGATGTCGCGGAAGAGGGCCGGGAGGCCGCGATCCCAGCGCGGCCCGGCCCAGAAGGCGGGCAGGGGACGCTCGCCGGGGCGCACCAGAGCGGACGGCTGAGTGTGGTCGGCGGCCATGGCGTAGCCTACCGTGCCGCCTCGCGGCGAACCAGGCGACGGGCGGCGGCCGTCAGCGCGCGCCCAGACCGGCCAGGGCCGCTTTCGCGGCCGGGACGGTGAGCGGCGCGTACTTGCCGCGCAGCTCGTGCGCCGTCACGGGCAGCCAGATGGAGCCGTCGCGGCCGTCGCCGAGCGGCGTCGCGCGGCCCTGGACAAAACGCCAGGCCGTGAACGCCGCCATGAGGGCGTCGAGCGAGTCGTGGTCGTAGTAGTCGTCCCACTGCAGGCCGAGACGCCGCAGGGTGAGCACGCGCAGGCGCAGCCCGGCGCGCGTGCTCTTGGGCGGCGGCGTGCCCCCGAGCAGCGT
>JBAXRL010000027.1:0-14723 GCA_037131205.1 Actinomycetes bacterium
CCGCGAGCGATCGTCACTCGCGCGAGCGCGTCGCCGGCGTCCGCAGGATGCATCTCGACCGTGGCGGTGCTGCCCGCCGCGGCCGCGGCGACGGTCATGTTCTCGACCGCGCAGCCGAGGCCGGCGACCATCTCGCTGCCGGTGGGGTCGGTCGCCGCGAGGGCGCGCGAGCGGTCCGCGATCACGTCGATGCCGTCCGGGCCCGAGCGGAACCGCCAAGGCTGCGTGTTGTGCGGGTTGGCGGCGAGGATCGCCGCCGCCACCAGCGCCTGCGGGCTGCCGTCGCGAGGCAGGGACCGCCAGGCCTCGTACGGGTCGCCCTCGCCGGCCGAGAAGGCTCCTGCGGCGGCGGCGCGTGCGCCCGTGCCTACGCTGAGCGCGCCGCCGACGACCAGTGCCGTCAGCCCGCTCACCTTGAGCATCTGTCTTCTGGTCATGGTGTTGTCGGTCATGGTGCTCTCCTCAGCTCAGGGCGATGATCAGGGCGATGGAGGCCAGCAGGACGCCGCCGGCCATGAGGCCGGCGCCGCACCCGGCGGCGAGCATGGCCGGCGCGCGCCGCCGCAGGCCGGGAGCCACCGCGGCGCTGAGGGCCAGGCCGCCGGCGAGCAGCACCGCGGCGGCGATGGCGACGCTGGACGGCCCTCGGCCGATGAGCACGGTGAGCAGCGAGCCCAGCGCCACCGCGAGGCCGACGACCACGCTCACCCCGTACAGGATCCAGGCGCCGATGGAGCGGGGAGCCGGCGCCGCCTTCTCTTCGGTCTCCAGGTCGCTCGGCGTCGTGACCGGCGGCGCGTCCGCAGGTCTAGCCGGCGGCCCCTCGGCAGCCGACGGCGCCTCGGCAGCGGGCGGCGCCGTCACGACGGCGAGCAGCGTCGCCACCAGGAGCAGCGTGCCGGGCACGTACCAGAGCCGGCCGACGGTGCTGAAGCAGACCGCGGCGCAGGCGACGCTGACGAGGACCCACGTCACGCGCGCCCAGACAAGCACTGGCCGCCGCAGCTGCCACAAGGCCACGGCGGCCACCAGGCTCAGGACGATCGTCGTCAGGCCCAGGCCGGCCGGGTCCATCTTGTTGCCTGTCCACTCCGGGATCGACGAGCCGACAAACAGCTGCGCGAGGCCGGCGCAGAGACCGAGGAGCACGCCGGCGCCGGCTACGGCGACCATCCCGCGGGTTACCCGGGCGACTGTCACGGTTTGTGTGGAGCCGTTCATCGCTGCGCCTTTCCTTCGGTGGGTTGTCTGGTTGCCATGCCGTCTTCGAGGATTCGCCAGAGGGTGTCGATGCGCTCGCGGAGGTCGGCTCCGCCAGATGTGAGCTCCGAGAGCTCCTCGACACCGTTGAACGCCCCGAAGATGGTCTCCGCGATCTGCCGCGAGCCCAGGTCGGTGCGAAAGGCGCCGTCGCTCTGACCGCGGACGACGATCGCCTCGATGAAGTCGATCCACATGAAGAGCGAGGCTTGGAGATCGGCGGCGAGGTCGGGGCGGGTCGCCACGAGCTCGGGCACGAGCCGCCCAAGCGCGCGGAAATGGCTGTTGCCGCTGTATGCCTCAACGACGAGCCCCGCCATCTCTCGCGCCTGTTCTGGGGCCGGCTTCTCGCGATTCACCGCGTGAGTCGCCATCGAGCTCCAGCTGTCGCGCAGGTCGTCGACGACGGCCAGCGCGAGGGCCTCCTTCGAGGGGAAGTGGAAGTAGAAGGCTCCCTTGGTCAGTTCGGAATGACGGATGACATCGTTCAGGGACGTGGCGGCGTAGCCGTCCTTGGCGAACGCCGCCGCCGCCGCGTCAAGGATCTGCCGCCTGGTCTCTTCCTTGCGCTCCACCTGCGTCGGGGTCATGTGCCGCTCCTTTCCTCGCTGCGGGGACAGCATAAAACCTACCGGTAGGTATGTCAATACCGACCGGTAGGTTTTCTTGTGTCACCTGTGATCCTGCGTACCTCTCGTGGACAGCCCCGCGGAACGCCTACAGAGCGTCGAACAGCGATCTCGGTGCGGGGCGAGCGTTCGAGAGTCGTCCACCAAGGGACGCCAACGTCGTCAGAGCGACAACGCTCTTCCCGCTCAGCGGCCGCTTCCGCTGTCCGGTCGCCCCCCGTGCGGTCTTCCGCTCCAGCCATACCGGCATAGGCACTCCATGTCGTCTTCGCCGCCGCACCCAGCCCCGGCTTCGGGCTGGACAGAAGATGTGACGATACGGTACAGTATCACATCATGACCGTATCCATGCCCAAAGCGCCCCGCGCCTGGAGCGCCAACGACCCCCGCCGCAAGCGGCAGGCGGAAAAGCGAACCGCGCTGCTCGAGGCCGCGACGGCCGTCTTTCTGGAGGAAGGGTACGCCAGCACGAGCATGCAGGCGGTGGCCGATCGCGCCGGCGTCTCCAAGATGACCCTGTACCGTCATTTTGCGGACAAGGAAGAGCTCTTTCTGGCGATGTTCTTCGAGCAGTGCATGAGGTCTCGGGATCGGCAGGCGGTCGAGCCGGCCAAGGACGCCTCTGAGGCGATCGCGGCCCTCGAGGAGGTCGCCCGGGGCTTCGTGCGGGCCTTCACTGACCCCGGGGCGCTGGCGCTCTTCCGCATGCTGATCGGGGAGACCGGCAGGTTCCCTCAGCTGGGCAAGACCTTCTACGAGCATGGCCCCAGGCAGGAGATCGCGGACATCGAGGCGATCCTGTCGGGGCAGCTGGCTCCCGCGGCGGTGCGCGGGCGGGCGCAGGCCTTCTTCTACCTTGCGCTGGGCGACGCCTATCACCAGCTCCTGCTCGGCTGCTTTCCGGAGGAGAGCAGCGCAGGCGCCCTCGAGGCGCAGATCCGGGAGGCCGCGCGTCTGGTCCTCCCGGAGCGCCTCGGAACGCCGCGGACAAACGTGCCACCCGGCAAGGGCCAGAAGGCGCCCGAGTCGTGAGAACGAGCAAACCAATGGAGGTAGACATGATCCTCGTGACCGGAGCGACAGGCAACACCGGAGCGGCTGTCCTTCGGCGGGTGAAGGGAGCTCAAGCGTGAGGCAGTGGGTCGTTCGACCAGATCTGCTGCCGGTGGGCGTTCAGGAAGTGCGCGAATGCGGTGCTGTCGGGAGCCCGCTCGCGGCCGTCAGGCACACGTGGATCGAGTGGAAGAATGAAACGCAACTGAGAGAGGAAGATGAGGACAATGAAACCGAGTGCTTCGCCGGGAGTCACCTTCCCCAAGATCATCCTGCTTCCCAACGGGTGGCAGCCTGAGGGCATCGCGTCCGGTAGCGGGACGTCGTTCTATGTCGGCTCGCTGGCAGACGGCGCGATCTACGCGGGCGACTTCGGCACTGGCAGTGGAAGTGTCCTGGTGCCGGGCCAATCCGGTCTGATGGCTATGGGTATGTGCGTCGACCAACGGGGCAACGACCTGTTCGTGGCCGGGGCTGTGGGTGGGCAGGGCCGTGTGTACGATGCCTCCAGCGGGGCCCTTCTCAGGACCTATCAGTTCCAGGACATGTCGAATGCTTCGCCGCCGGGCACTCTCGTCAACGACGTGATCGTGACGCGCGAGGCCGCGTACTTCACGGATTCTTTCGATGCTTTCGTCTACCGCGTGCCACTCGGACCGGGCGGAGCGCTGCCCGATCAATCGGCGGTGGACCGCATTCCCTTGAGTGGCGATCTTGTCTACGTTCCCCAGGTTCCCGGGGAGCTCGTCTTCAACTCCAACGGCATCGAAGCGACATCCAACGGCGAGTGGCTGGTGATCGTCCAGACCGCCACGGGTAATCTCTTCCGGGTCGATCCGCAGACGGGGGTGACGAAGTTGATCGATCTGGGTGGCGCCACGGTTCCCATCGGGGATGGCCTCCTTCTTGCCGACTCACGTCTCTACGTGGTGCAGAACTGGCTCAACATCGCGGTCGTCAATCTCAGCGACGATCTCACGTCAGGCGCCATCGAGCGCACCATCGCCGATCCGGCCTTCCGGGTGCCGTCCACCATTGCGAGCTTCGGTGATTCGCTCTACGCGGTCAACGCTCGCTTCGACACGACGCCTGGACCCAGCGTGGACTACGATATCGTCAAAGTGCCGAGGGACTAACGCCAGGTGCAGCCGTGCGACGCATTGAGTCGAGTGCGTCGCACGGCAAGCGGCGAGACTGCTCTTCGCCGCTCGGCTTCATCGTTCTACCAACCCATCCAACCGCTCCACCAGCCCTGCCGGCGCCGTGAACGCTGAGCAGCGCAGGCGCCCTCGAGGCGCAGATCCGGGAGGCCGCGCGTCTGGTCCTCGCCGGTCATCTCGAAACGCAGCAGACGTACGTCCAGCAAACCATTGGAGGTTGACATGATCCTCGTGACCGGAGCGACAGGAAACACCGGAGCGGCTGTCCTCAGCGCGCTCACCGAGCGGAACGCCGCAGTCAGGGCGTTCGTACACGACCCCGACAAGTTCAGCGCGCCGGCCGGCGTCGAGGTGGCGGCCGGCGACTTCCGCGACCCCGCCTCCATCGAGGCCGCGCTCGCGGGCGTCGACCACGCCTACCTGGTCGGTCCCTCGGCGCCGGACCAGGTCGAGCTCGAGACGGCGTTCGTCGAGGCGGCCCGGCGCGCCGGCCTGGCGCACCTCGTGCGTCTCTCGGTCATCGGCGCCGACCAGCCGGACGCGCGCGCCGCCCGGTTCATCGCCGCGCACGCGGCCGTGGAAGAGGTCGTGCGCGCGTCGGGCGTGCCCTGGACGATGCTGCGCGTCAACGGCTTCATGCAGAACACCCTCATGCAGGCGGAGGCCATCGCCGGCCAGAGCGCGTTCTACTCGTCCGCCTCGCCGGCCGCCCGCGTCTCCCACGTCGATGTCCGTGACATCGGCGACGTGGCGGCCAAGACGCTCACGGAGCCGGGCCACCAGGGCCAGACCTACCTGCTCACCGGCCCCGAGGCCTTGAACGACGACGACATCGCGGCGCGGCTCTCGGACGTCCTCGGGCGCACCATCACCCACGTGCAGGCGCCGTGGGAGGCGGTGCGCGAGTCGCTCGCCGGTATGGGTCTTCCGGAGTGGGGCATCGACGGCCTCAAGGAACTGAGCGACTTCTACGAGACCGGCGCGGCAGCCCTCGTCTCCCCAGACACCGAGCGCCTGCTCGGGCGCCCGGCGCGCGGCTTCGCCGAGTTCGCGGCCGACCACCGCGCGGCGTTTGGCGGGTGACGGCAGCTCGAGGCGGAGGAATCGAATGGGCAAGGGACGTCTCGAGGCGTTCAGTGACGGCGTGCTCGCCATCATCATCACGATCATGGTGCTCGAGCTCAGGGTGCCGGCCGGCGAAGCGCTCTCCGACCTGCGGCCCCTCGCACCGGTCCTCGGCAGCTACGCGCTGAGCTTCGTCTTCATCGCCACCTACTGGAACAACCACCACCACCTGTT
Organism: Actinomycetes bacterium; assembly: GCA_037131205.1. Lineage (GTDB taxonomy): Bacteria > Actinomycetota > Thermoleophilia > UBA2241 > UBA2241 > CAIXSE01. Next base: position 5,402 of record JBAXRL010000027.1, read on the forward strand.
CCTGACAGTGGAGCGCGTCAGCGCCAAGGTGCTCTGGGCCAACATGGGACTGCTCTTCTGTCTGTCGCTGGTGCCGTTCGGCACCGCGTGGATGGGCGAGACGCACTTCGCTCCGTTTCCGACAGCCGTGTACGCCGGGATCCTGTTGCTGTCGGCCCTTGCCTACTGGCTGCTGCAGGGCGCGATCCTGGCCACGCAGGGCAGGGACTCGCTTCTGGGGCGGGCTCTCGGCAGCGACCGCAAGGGCAAGGCGACGCTCGCGATCCTGGTCGTGGCCGTCGCCTGCGCCTTCTGGGCGCCGCTCCTCGCGGCCGCCCTCTGCGGGGTGATCGATGTGATCTGGGTGGTCCCGGACCGGCGCATCGAGCGCGCGCTTGCCGCCGCCGAAGGTGCGGCTGGGGAGTAGTGGAGCGTGTCTGAGAATAGTAGTGGCCGGAGGCTCCGGTGTGAGGACGTTCGCGACGACGGTCGGGATCCTGGGGTCGCGCCACGGGAGGCAGTCACGATGAGGAATGGACTCGGGAACGTCGGCTTGCCAGGCCTTTTGGAGTTCCATCCTGCGAGAGCGCGACACGGAGCCGCCCTGCGACCCGGTTGTCGTCACTACTCGACCGTCAGGCTTGGTCGCGATGGTTGACGGGAGGCACGTGACCCGGGGCGGTTCACACCGTCTCAGGGGCGTGCTTTGGCGGTCGCGTCTCGAGACTGGGTGCAAATCCACGCCGTTCGGGGAGGATGCATGAACGATTTGGAAGCAGCGGGTACGACGCCCCGCAGCGCCGGGTACCGGATGCCGGCGGAGTGGTGGCCACACGAGTGCTGCCTCATCGCCTGGCCGACGGTCTCGCGTTCCTACTGGGGCGAGTACTTTCTGCTGGCCCAGGCGACGTACGCTGCAGTAGCCCGCGCCGTCGCCCGCTTCGAGCCGGTGCTGGTGATCGCCAATCCCGGCGAGGGCCGCAACGCAAGGAGCTACTGTGGTTCGGACAACATCGAGATCGTCGAGTTGCCGATCGACGATTCGTGGATCCGCGACAGTGGTCCCAACGTCCTCCTCGGAGCGGACGGCCGGAGGGCGGTCGCCGACTTCGCCTTCAACTCCTGGGGCGAGAAATTCCTCCCCTATGACAAGGACGCGAAAATCACGCAGCTGCTGTGCGAGCACTTCGGGTGGGAGCGCTTCGTCGCCCCCATGATCCTCGAGGGCGGCGCCTTCAGCGTCGACGGCGAGGGGACGCTCATCACGACCGAGAGCTGTCTGCTGCATCCCTCGAGGAACCCGGACCTCTCGCGCGAGAAGCAGGAGCAGATCCTCTGTGACTTCCTCGGCGTCGACAGGGTCGTGTGGCTCAAAGCCGGCCGGGCGGAAGCGACGGACACCGACGGTCACGTCGATGGCGTCTGCCACTTCGTGGCGCCCGGACGCGTGATCCTCCAAATGGTCCACGACCCTGCGCTCAGGGACTTCGAGAGCTTCCGCGAGAACCGTCGTGTGCTCGACGAGGCTGTGGATGAGAAGGGCCGCTCCTTCGAGGTCCTCGAGATGGACCGGCGCACGACGTTCGAGATCGGCGGCAAGTGTCTGGCCGGGGCGTTCTACATCAACTCATACCAGGCCAACGGCGGCCTGGTCGTGCCCGTCGCTGGTACCGCTTACGACGAACACGCCCTCGAACGCATCCGTGAGATCTTCCCCGACCGGGAGGTCGTGGGAGTGCCGACGCCGGTGCTGGCCTACGGCGGCGGCGGCATCCACTGCATCACGCAGCAGGTGCCGATGTCGGCCCCAGGGCCGCGGTGACGCGGGCGATAGTGGCTATGGCGCGCGCCCAGCGGAAGGAGTGCGATGCGCACGTTTAAGTACTTGCGGCCGGCCACCGTGGGCGAGGCCTGCGAGATGAAGGCCGAGCTCGGCCGGGAGGCGCGCTTCCTCGCCGGTGGGACGGACCTGATGCTGGAGTGGCGCCGCGGCGCGGCGCCCCTCTCGCACGTCATCGATCTCTCCTTCATCCTCGAGATGCGCGCCGGCGCCGTGACTCCGCGTGAGCTCCGCCTCGCCGCCGCAGAGACACTCGGCGGGCTGGCCGCCGCCGACGGCGATCAGTGGTGGGCGCGGGTGCTCGCTTCGACCGCCGCGCGCATGGCGACGCCGCAGCTTCGCACGCTCGCCACCGTCGGCGGCAACGTGTGCCACGCCTCTCCCTGCGCCGACATGGCGATCGTCCTCTCCGCGCTCGACGCCGTGATGGCGGTCGCGGCCACTCGCGGGTCGCGCACCCTGGCCGCCGCCGAGTTCTTCGTCGGCGTCAACCAGACCGCGCTCGCCGCCGACGAGATGCTCACGGCGATCTCCGTGCCGCTGCCCGCCGAGCAGACCGCGGCCGCCTACCAGCGCGTCACGCGCACGGGCGTGGACCTGGCGCAGGCGAGCGCGGCCGTGCGGCTGAGCAGCGAGGACGGCAGCACGATCTCCGACGCACGCGTCGTGATCGGCGCTTGCGCGCCGGCGCCGGCGCGCAGCCGCGAGGCCGAGCAGGCCCTCCTCGGCCTGAGCCTCGCGGCTCCCGACGAGAAGGCGCTGGACGAGGCCTCCCGGCTCGCCGAGCGTGCCACCAGCCCCATCTCCGACGTGCGCTGCTCGGCGGACTACCGCCATCGGGTGAGCCGCGTGCTGGTGCGGCGCGCGGTGCTGGAGGCGGCGGCCGCGCTGGCGCAAGGCGCGGCGGCCATCCGCCGCGAACGCGCCAAGAGGGAGGTCTGACCGTGGCGCACTTTCATGTCAACGGGCAGAGGCACGAGCTCGAGATCGAGCCCCACGAGACCCTCGCCGAGGTGCTCCGCGAACGGCTCGGGCTGCACGGCGTGCGCGTCTCCTGCGGCGAGGGCGAGTGCGGCTCCTGCACGGTGCTCCTCGACGGCTTGCCCGCAACGTCGTGCCTGATGCTTGCTCTGCAGGCAGAGGGCAGGGAGATCACGACCATCGAGGGCCTCGGCACGGAGGACGACCTCCATCCCCTGCAGCAGGCCTTCATCGACGAGCAGGGCTTTCAGTGTGGCGTCTGCACGCCGGGGATCATCCTGAGCAGCAAGGCGTTGCTCGATGGCAACCCGCACCCCACGGCGGACGAAGTGGCGACGGCGCTGAGCGGGCACGTCTGCCGCTGCGGCGCCTACACGCAGATCGTGCGCTCGGTCCTGCGGGCCGCAGACGAGATGGAGGCGGCGGATGAGCGCTGAGCAGCGGCGCCGGGTGGTGGGCGCCAGCCCGCCGGTCAAGGATGCGGTGCAGAAGGTCTGCGGCACGCTCACCTACCCCGTCGACTTCGCGCTGGCCGGCATGCTGCACGGCGCCATCCTGCGCAGCGAGCATGCCCACGCCCGCATCCGCGGCATCGACGCCAGTCGGGCCCTGGAGCTGCCCGGCGTGATCGGCGTCGTGACCCACGAGGACGCGCCCGAGGCGGAGTGGAACGGGGTGTTCCTGAATTACCGCGGGCGCATCTTCGACGGCGCCGCGCGGTTCGTCGGCGACGAGATAGGCGCGGTGGCCGCGACTACCCCGGAGGTCGCGAGGGAGGCGCTGCGCCACATCGTCGTGGACTACGAGCCGCTGCCCGCCGTGTTCGACGCCGAAGCCGCCATGTCACCGGAGGCGCCGCAGGTGCACGAGTCCGGCAACGTTCGCGAGCCCCTGGTGGAAGCCTGGGGCGACCTCGAGGCGGCGAAAGCGGCGGCCGCCGAAGTCGTCGCCGCCGACGTGAGCTTCGGCAGCCAGCAGATGGCCCCGATGGGCCGCAACGCCGCCATCGCCCAGTGGTCGGGCGGCAGCGTGACCCTCTACACGGGCACGCAGACGTCGTCCGAGGTCAAAGACGCCATCGCCGAGGCCTTCGGCATGCCTCGCAGCCGCGTGCGCGTGGTGGGCCTGCCGCTGGGCGCCTCGTTCGGCGAGTTCTGGAGCAACAACTTCATGATGGTGGCTTGCCTTCTGGCCAGGAAGGTCCGCCGGCCCGTGAAGATCGAGCTGAGCAACAGCGAGTGCATGGCGCACGTGAAGCGGCGTCACGAGGAACGCTGCCGGGCCAGCATGGGCGCCACGGCAGGCGGAGACATCACGTTCGTCGATGTGTACCATCTGTTCGACAACGGTGGCTACGGGTTCAAGGACGACGTGGGCTTTCTCGTCCCCGACCTGTGGGGCGCGCACGCGCCGGCCGGCCGCTTCGAGTGCCAGGGCGTCTCGACCAACCTCGTCACCGCCGGCTGCATGCGCGGCGTCGGCGACGTGACCATGGGCTCGGTCGTGGAGCGGCTCGCCGACCAGCTCGCCGAGAGGTGCGGCCTCGACCCACTCGAGTTCCGCATCCGCAACCAGATCAGGCCCGGCGATGTCCTGCGCATGGCGTGGGGCGAGCACCTCTTGCGGCGCGACGAGCAAGGCCGCAAGCGCCTCATCGACGAGGTGGCCGCGGCGGCGCCGGCGGAGCTGCGCGAGCGCTGGCCGGAGCTCTTCCGCCTCTCGTCCGGGTCGACCGTCGAGATGCTGCGCAGCGCCGCCGAGGAGTTCGGCTGGCAGGAGAAGTTCGTCGGCTGGGGCCGGCCGTACTACGCGGAGGGGCCCCTCCGCCGCGCCGTCGGCCTGGGCACCGGCATCCACTGCTGCGGGGAGGAGATGGAGGGCAACACCGACGCCACCGTGCGCCTCATGAAGGACGGCAGCGTCAAGCTCTATTGCGCCGTCGGACGTCACGGCACCAGCGCCGACACGACGCAGGCCATGGTCGCCGCCGAGACGCTCGGCATCGCCCTCGAGATGATCGAGGTCGAGGCCGGCGACACCGACGCCTGCCCGTGGAGCCGCGGCTCGATCGCCAGCACGACGATGTTCCGCACCGGCTTCAAAACGTGGGCCGCGTCCCTCGACGCCAAACGACAGCTGCTCGAGCTCGCCGGCCGCGAGGTCTTCGACTGCGCGGCCGTCGATCTCGACATCCGCGACGGGGTGATCTACACGACCGAGGCGCTGCGCGCGGCCGACGCCGGTGGCCGCGCGCCCGCCGGAGGCGTGCCCATCCCCGATGTCATGATGCGCGACCGTGAGGACACCTTCGGGCCCACGGACAGCATCACCGGCCGGCCGGACTTCCCGATGCCGCCGTCGATGACCTTCGCGCGCCACTTTGCGGCGCACTTCGTCGATCTCGAGGTGGACGTCGAGACCGGCAAGATCCGGCTGCTCCGCTACCTGGCCGCCCAGGACAGCGGCACGGTCGTCCATCCGCAAGTGCTCGAAGGGCAGGTCATCGGCGGAGCGGTGCTCGGCGCCGGGTTCGCCCTCTGCGAGCAGCTCCACTTCGACGAGCGCGGGCGCGTCGTCAACCCGTCGCTCTCCGACTACAAGGTGCTGCGCTCCTCGGACTTCCCTCCGGAAGCCGCAGTCATGTTCGCCGAGGATGCCGACCCGGTGGGCCCCTACGGTGCGCGCTCGGCCGGCGAGGCGCCGACGGCCGCCCCGGCGCCCGCCATCGCGCAGGCTGTCTACAACGCGATCGGCGTCTGGGTGGACGTGCCGATGACGCCGGAGAGGGTGCTGCTCGCCATCGAGACATGTGGGCAAGCGCGCACGATTACTAACGGGAGTCGATGATGGGTCTGGACGTGAATGCCGTGTGGCGTTATGCACCGGTTGAGCGATGGACGAGCGGGGCGGCTGCGGTCATCCTCCTCACCTTCGACGTGGACGCCGAGACCATGCTCCTGGGCGAGGGCGGCGACAGGTACGCGAGCGATCTCTCCGGCATGTCCCACGGGGCCTTCGGCGCCACCGTCGGTCTGGAACGTTTGCTGAGGATGCTGGAGCGCCACAGCACGCCGGCGACGTTCTTCATCCCGGGGTGGACGGCCGAGCACCACCCGCGGTGCGTCGAGCGCGTCGCCGCCGCCGGTCACGAGATCGCCCTCCACGGCTACCTGCACAAGCCGCCCTCCTCCTGCGACCAGGACGAGCAGCGCGCCGAGATCGAACGGAGCCTGGAGGTGTTCGAAAGGCTCGGCGTGCGCCCGGTGGGGTACCGCGCCCCCGTGTGGATGACGACCAGCTACACCCTTGAACAACTGGGCTCCTACGGGTTGCAGTACGACTCGTCATTGATGGACGACGACAAGCCATACCTTCTCGATACGCCCAGCGGCCGCCTCGCGGAGCTGCCCCCGCAGTGGTATCTCGACGACGGCGAGCAGTACCTGTACCTCCCCTATCCGGGGTTTGACGGCGTCATCCAGCGTCCGTCGTCTGTGGCCGACACGTGGAGGGATGAGGTGGACGCCTACCGCGCCATCCACTCGTTGCTGGTGCTCACGGCGCATCCCTGTCTCAGCGGCCGCCCGGCGCGAGTGCGCGCGCTTGAAAGCGTGATCGAGTACGCCGAATCGCTCGGTGACGTCGAGCTCGCGCGCTGCGATGAGGTGGCTGCCCGGCTCCTTGAGACTCCGGAGGTCGAGCTCCTGCAGTCTCGGCCGGGCGAGTGACCTCGCGGCTTCACCCGGGCGCCGATGACAGGACGGGCACGGCGTGCTACGGGAGACGGATTCCCAAGAGCGCCTGACCCCGCACGACGTCCAGACTCCGCACCCCTCACATGACCAGCCAGATGACAAGGAGAGGACGATGACCCCCAGCAACACCAGGCCGAACCTGCCGGCGCTGGCGAAGTACCGTGGCCGTCACTATCTCGACGACCAGGACTACAGCGCCGAGGAGCTCCTCGAGCTGATCGATCTCGCGGTGCGCCTCAAGGCGCTGTGGCGGACCAGGCCGTTCACGCCGTTCCTGCTCGGCAAGAGCCTCGCGATGATCTTCGACCAGGGGTCGACGCGCACGCGCGTGAGCTTCGAGACCGGCATGTATGAGCTCGGCGGCCACGCCCTCTATCTGCGCCCCGGCGAGATCCACTTGCCCGGCAAGGAGAGTGTCGGCGATACGGCCCGGGCGCTCTCCGTCTTCAACAACGCCATCGAGATGCGCTACTGCGACCCAAGGGTGCTGACCGAGTTCGCCGCCGGAGCGGAGGTTCCCGTCATCAACGGGATGGTCCTCACAGTGCGAGACCCGCAGACTGGCAAGATCCTCGTGCACGGCAGCCACCCGGCGCAGTCGATGACCGACGCGATGACCGTGATGGAGAAGCGCGGCCGCATCGAGGGCTTGACGATCGCCTGGGTCGGCGTTGCTGAAGACGTTGGCTGGAGCGACGTGCTCACGTTCTCTCGTCTTGGCGCCAACGTGAGGGTCGCTGCGCCCAAACACTCACCGCTAACCGACGACGTGTGTCGCAAGGTCCGGGCCAACTGCGACAAGTGGGGCACCTCGTTGCACGTGACCGACGATCCTGTCGACGCGGTGACGACCGCTGACGTGGTGTTCACGCAGATGTGGTGGTGGGACGAGGATGATGCGGAGAAGGAGCGCTACATGACTCTCTCGCAGCCGTTCCAGGTCAACGAGGACCTGATGCGGCACGCCGCTCCGGACGCGATGTTCATGCATTGTCTACCTGCCCAACGCGGGCAGGAGGTGACCGACGCGGTGATCGACAGCCCCGCGTCGGTCGTCTGGGACGAGGCCGAGAACCGCAAGCACTTCCAGAAGGGCCTGCTCCTGGCCCTCATCGGCATCGACGACCTGCCGGCTGACCCTGACCTGCACGAGATCGGCCGCGCTCTGCTGTCGTGAAGGGGTCGGTCTGCGAGCAGGATCGCATGAGCGCGTGTGTCGACAGTACGGCGCCGGCGCTCAAGGGTCGGAGCCCCCAAACAACGCCGGGGCGGGTCGCTGAAGCGAAGGGTCTCTTTGCCGTCGAGTGAGAACATCGGGCCAAGGCTGCACGATTCCCGGCTCATGACCATCCCCTTCCGCCCGGTCGCGCGTTCACCCTCCGGATCGACGAGCGGCGGGGCCGGCCGCGTTCGCCGCGCCGCCGCGCCGGGGGGCCGGCCGCTCTCTGCGCCGCCGGCTTCTGCGCTGAAGGACCCCAGGCGGGTAGTGCGAAAAGGGGAGGATCGGCGGGCCTTCTTATCCTCCCTCGCAGCACCACCCCGCCCGCCGCTGCGCGCCGCTCCCCGAAGGCGCGAAGCGCGGAGAAACGTCGGCGGCGACCACAGATCGACCCCACCCGCCGGTCCGCGCCGCGCAGGATGCGCCGCGGCAAGGCGCCCTCGGCGCGACTCTCAAGGCCGGTGCAAACTGACGAGCCCGTAGCAGGCCGGCGGCGACGCCGATCAGAGAGCCGATCCCGACAGCGACCTCGACCCGCTGCTGGTCGCGCCGCACCTGGGCGACAAGCGCGAGACGGCGCTGGCATGACCAAGGCGCTGCGCGGGCTGCGTGCGCGACATCGATGCGCGGCGCGTTCAACGCCGGCATCGTCAACCGCCTGCTCCCGCCAACCACCAGGCGATCGATGCGCCGCGCCCTGACAGCGTCCACGAACCACCGGCTCCACGAACCGCCGACCCGGACCGCCGACCCGGACCGCCGACCCGGACTGCCGGCCCGGACTGCCGGCCCGGACCGCCGGCCCGAGCGGCCGCTTCGCGACACTACGGAGCCGCGATGAAGCGTACTCCGGGCAGATCGCGGAAGTGGGCGTCGTGAGTCCAGACAGTGGCGCCGGCGCGTTGCGCCGCAGCGTAGACGATGCTGTCGGCGAGCGGCAACCGATGGGCCAGACCGGCGCGCGCCGCCGCGAGGGCGGCGTCGGCGTCGAGCGCCACGACCGTGGCCTGGCTCATGACGCCGACCGCGTCGAGCGCCGCCGGCTCCCCCGCCTCGCGCGCCATGGTGCGAAACACCTCGGCCAGGCACACGGCGGGTACCAGCAGCTCATGAGGGTCGCGCAGCGCCTCGTCGTACAGCTCGCCGAGGCTCGTCCCGGCGAAGCGCTCCAGCCAGCCACACGAATCGACGACGATCACACGCGGTCCTCGTCGTCGCGCTCCACAGTGGTGCCGATGCCCGGAAACATGCCGAACGCCTCGCTCAGCGGCCGCACCGGCACGGCGACCACGTGTCCGTCGAGCGCCCACACCTGCATGAGCCGCCCCGGCTCGAGGCCGAGCCGCTCACGTACGTCCTCTGGGATGACGATCTGGAACTTGCTGGAGAGCTTAACCTGGGTCATGAGCGGCCTCGCCGTGACGACATCGTCAACTGCCACGTTGAACGCTACCACTATCGACCACCCCCTACAACGCGCCAGACCGGAAGGATACCTACTCCGGAGTCCGTTGGCAGCGTAGGGCAGCGCGAGAGGCGACGCAAGCG
>JBAXRL010000028.1:0-14589 GCA_037131205.1 Actinomycetes bacterium
CCCACATGTTGGCCGGCGTGAAGACGTACTCCTCGTGGATGCGGTAGAGGTCGGCAAGGAAGGCCTTCGCGTCGCCGACGGTCACCGCGCCGGTGCCGCGCACGGCCACGGCCTTGACGTTCTTGGCACCCATGAGGGCGCCCGCTCCACCGCGACCGGCCTTGTGCGCCTGGTCAGTGGAGAGGCAGGCCCAGGGCAGCAGGTTCTCCCCCGCGGGCCCGTTGGAGAGGGCCTGCATGCGGGGGTCGAGGTCGCGGCGCAGGGCGTGCTCGAGCTCACCGATCTTCATGCCCAAGTAGGGCGCGGCGGAGCGCAGCTCCACGACGTCGTCCTTGACCCAGACCAGGGTGGGCGCTGCGGCGCGCCCGCTGACGATGAGCGCGTCGTAGCCGGCGAACTTGAGCTCGGGGGCGAACGAGCCGCCCACGTAGGAGTCGAGGATGGTGCCGGTCTGCGGGCTCTTGCAGCCGACCACGAGGCGCGAGCACGTGGAGACGCCGGTGCCGGCGAAGGGGCCCGTGAAGAACATGAGGGGGTTGTCCGGTGACCAGGGGTCGAGGCCCGCGGAGACCTCTTCGAGGAGGTAGCGGAAGAGCAGACCCTTGCCGCCCACGTAAAGCTCCGCCCAGTCCATGCGCAGGGGCTCGACCGCGGTGGTCATCGCGCTGAGATCGACGCGCAGGATCTTGCCTTGGTAGAAGTCCATCGACCGGTCCTCCTCGCTGCCCGCGACCCTCGTTCCGCTCAAAGCGTGAGGACCAACTGGGCGGTACGTCTCGTGATCAGCCAGCAGACGCGAGGCCTCATGCCTGACGTTCGAATCCCCGCGAAAACGAACACTATGAGATGATCTATGTTAGCATTTCGGACGAAAAACAGTCAATATTCGAGAGACGATCAGCATCCCGGACCACGAGTGGCCTGACTACAGAGATGAGGGGTGGACGATGAGGAGCGGTAGTGCCTCCAGGGCGAAGGGACGAGTCATCGTTCTCGGCGGCGCGGGCCTCTTCGGCCGCGATGTGGTCCGTGTCCTCGCAGCCTCGCCGCTGGTCTCTGAGATCGTCGTCGCAAGCCGCGATCTGGACGTGTCTCGTCGGTTCACAGCCAGCTTCGGATCGCAGGTTCACGCGGCCGAGGTGGACGTAGGTCAGGAGGGTCAGCTGAGAGCACTGGCCGTCGACGCGTCCCTGGTTGTGAACACGGCTGGTCCTGAGGCACTTGTCGTGCTCCCCGCCCTGAAGGAAGCCATCGCCGCGGGTACGGACTACTGCGATCTGTGCGCGGACGGCCGCGTCGCCGAGGAGGCGCGCGGTCTGGACGGCGAGGCAAAGAGTGCCGGCATGACCGCTCTACTCGGAGCGGGAATATTCCCAGGACTCTCGAATCTGACAATGCTGCGGGCGGCGCGTCAACTCGACAGCGTCAGTGAGGTCCGCCACTGCATCCTCTTCGTGGTCGCGCGCGACTCAGGCGGCCCTTGGACGCTGCTTCCTCGCTGGCAGCGAACCGGGCGCGTCGACGCCTCGTGGCAGATGATCATGCGCTCGTTGACCGGCCCCGTTCGAGTCGTCGACGACGGAAGCTTGGCCGAAGTCGAGCCATGGCAGACGTACCTGGATCTGACATCTCCCTCGGGGCGTGCAGTACGTGCCTATCCCGTGGGCCTCTCCGAGCCCGTCACCCTCCCCGACACCGTTCACGGGCTTCGCCGCTGCTCGTCGCTGTGGTCCTTCTTCCCACCCGAGGTGAACGATCGCGCCCTGGCTCTTGGGAGGCACATCGCAGCTGGCGAACTCAGCGAATCCGGCGCAGCGCTACAACTCCATGAGCACCTCACCGCTCAGCCGCGTCAAGCGCTGGAACCGCCGGCCGACCTCGACGCACCTTGGGTCTCCTGGGCGGAAGCGTTTGGGACGAGAGATGGCCGCGAGGCGATCAGCCGGTGCTGGCCGCAAGGCGCGTGGCCCACGACCGAGGGGCTCCTCGGCGCTGCAGCACTGCGGATTCTCCGCGGCGAAGTCAATCTGAGTGGCGTTCTCGCTCCAGAGGCTTGTCTCGATCCACTGCCGTACTTCAAGGAGGCCGCACGTCTCGTCGGCGCGGAAGCGCCCGGAGAGGGATTGCTGGGTGAGTCGCTCACCTACAGTGACTAGTCCCCCGACGCGCGGGCGGGCGGGCGCTTGGTCACACTCCCCGGCGGGACAGGCGAGACGCTCGCCGTCCGCGGTCGAGAACACCGAGGGCCACAACTCGTGAAGCCGCAGCCCGACCCGACCCCACAGCTGCTTGCGCAACGGGTGCGCTTCCTGGGACGAGTAGCGCCGTTTCGGGGTTTGGACGCGACTCAGCTCGCGACAGCAGCCGAAGCGCTGACCGAAGAGGAGGTGCCGGCGGGCACTGTGCTGCTCGTGGAGAGTGGTCCGCCGGGAACCGACTTGTTCGTGGTCAGGCGCGGCAGCGTCGAACTTTCGCACAAGGACGTCGTCGTCGGGATGGTGGGCCGGGGTGAGGTGTTCGGCTATCCCACGCTTCTGACGCGGTTGCCCCCGCAGTTCACCGCTCGCGCCCGAGACGCGTCCGCCCTCTACCGTCTGCCCGCGGCCGCGGCAGTCGGCCTGCTCCTCCGACCCGAGGGATTGAGCTGGCTGGCGCGAAGCCAGCGAGAGCGCCTGCTGGCCGCGTCTCGCACCATGAGGGGTTTCGTCGACGTGCGCTCCCGCCCGGTCACCTCCCTGCTGCGCAGCAAGCCTCTGTTCTGCACCCCGCAGACGTCGATTCGCGAGGCTGGCGACATGATGCGCAAGGCTGGCGTAAGTGCGCTCCTGGTACGCCTGAGAGAGGGCATGGGCATCGTCACCGATGTGGACTTCCGCGACAAGGTTACCGTAGAAGGCGTCTCGCCCGATCAACCGGTGAGCACGATCATGACGACGCCCGTGCACACCATCTCAGCCGACATGCTTGCCCCGGAGGCCAGCATCGCCATGATGGCGAGCGGAGTGAATCACGTTCCGGTCGTCGACGCCGACTACCAGGTGGTGGGCGTCCTGTCCGCGCGACATCTGATGGCGTTGGACTCACGCAGTCCGTTCGCCCTCCGCCGCTCGATGCAGCGCGCGGGAACCGACGATGACCTCGTCCAGACGTCGGGTGATCTCACCGAACTCCTACTCGACCTGATCGACGCCAATGTCGATGCGCCGACACTCACCCGGATTCTCACGCTCCTCAGTGACACGATCACGTCGCGCCTTATCGAGCTGGCCATCGCACGTCACGGAGCGCCACCGCTTCCCTTCGCCTGGCTCGCGTTCGGCAGCACCGCTCGAAACGAGCTCACGCTTGCCTCGGATCAGGACAACGGCATCGCCTATGCCGACGGCGAGGACGGGGCTGCCGCCGAAGCCTACTTCGCCGACCTCGCACGCGACGTCAACACTGGCCTTGCGAGGTGCGGCTTCGCCCTCGATCCGCACGGGGTTCTGGCCAGCTCCCCAAGCTGGCGAATGCCGCTGTCCCGATGGCGAGCCGTCTTCGAGGACTGCCTCGAGGGGGGCGACGTGGAGCGACTCGCGCGCGCCAGTGTGGCGTTCGACTTCCGTCAGGTGGCCGGGGAGCTTCAGGTGGACCTGGCGCTGACGCAGATCATGCGCGACGCGCCTGGCCACAAGAGCTTCATGAGAGGTCTCGCGCAGCTCGCGGCCCGCACGCCCACTCCCTTGGGCTTCTGGCAGCGACTCGACGAGCGCATCGACATCAAGACGGGAGGGCTGGTTCCCATCCAGAACCTGGCGCGCTACCACGCCTTCGCCAAGGGAATCAGCGCGCACAGCACTCTCGAGCGGCTGCTCGCTCTGCACGAGCTGGATCCGGCGGCGATCCCTCCCGGAGCCTCGCTGCGCGAAGCATACGTATGCATTCTAGGCCTGCAGCTGCGCCATCACGCGGCGGCGCTGCGGCGAGGTGAGCGGCCTGACAACACGATAACCACCACCGACATGTCATCGCTGACGCGGTCGACGCTTCTGGAGGCCCTCCGTGAGGTCAGTGCAGCTCAGCGGCGCTTCCCGCGACTCGCAGCGGCCTTGCGCTGACGGGCACAGCCCCTCGCGGCAACCGTCACGGCGGCGACGCAGCAGGCGAGATCCAATCCGACAAGTGGAGGAGCGATGAAAGGACGGACCGTGCTGGTCACCGGCGCCTCGAGAGGTATCGGCCAAGCGATCGCCGCTCGCGCCGCTGCGGAAGGTGCGAGGCTTCTTGCTCCCACCCGCGCAGAACTCGACCTGGCAAGCCCGCAGTCCATAGCCGAGTACGTCGCGAACCTTGAGGTGCCCGTTGACGTACTCATCAACGATGCGGGCGTCAGCCAGCCGGGCATGCTTCCGGCAGTCGAGGATGCCGGCTTCATGCAAACACTGCAGGTCAACCTGGTGGCGCCGGTACTGCTCGCCCGCGGGCTGGCCTGCGGCATGGCTGAGCGCGGCTACGGACGCATCGTGAACATCAGTTCGATCTGGGCGCTTGTGGCGCGCGACGGACGCGTGACGTACTCATCGAGCAAGGCCGGACTGATCGGTGCGACGCGGGCGCTGGCCGTCGAGCTCGCACCCGCCGGCATCCTGGTGAACGCGGTTGCCCCCGGCTACGTGGCGACCGAGATGACCCTCGCCAACAACGGTGCGGAGGCGCTGAAGGAGGTTGCCGACCGCATCCCGCTCCGGCGCTTGGCGGAGCCGGGCGAGATCGCCGAGCTGGTCATCTTCCTTGGCTCGGAGGCGAACACCTACGTGACCGGTCAGGTCGTCGCGTGCGACGGCGGATTCACGAGTGTCTAGGTGGCGTACGTCGATCCTGGGCTTCGAGTGGGAGCTGTCACAAATGCGGTCCGTGATGAACCCGGCTTCGACAGCGCTAGGCAGGCACTCAAGAACCCGGGCGGAGCAGCAGCCGTGACTCGGGAGCTCTACCCGCACGGTCGCTCGCTGCCCAACCTGGAGGCGGTCGCGAAGAGGGTCACACCGCCCGCGGGTGGAGCCGACGTGCTTGCGATGGGGTCGTGCGTGATGAAATCGTAGACCGGATGCGAGTTCGCAGCTGGCCCCGTCGCGTCCTGTCCAGCCCTAACGCTACGCACGCGCTACGCACGCTACGCACGCACGACCGAGCACGACCGAGCATTTGGGCTGCAGAAGGACTGCAGACGGCGGTCCGGGCGGGGGGTCTAGCGGGAGAAATCCCTGCAGATCACTGGTGGGCGCACGTGGATTCGAACCACGGACCTCTTCCTTATCAGAGCAGGGGGCAGTCTGCCTCAGGCTCGGTCCCACTGCGAAGCGTATCAGCTGGTGCAGGTAAGAAGCGGCGTTCAGGCTCGCCCGGCCAAGGTCGGGTCGGCCGGATGCGAAGGGTTGGCGGGGGGTGTGGCAACAAACACGGCAACAGGGAGATCGGCTCCCACCGACATCGCCAGCGGGACGGCCTGGCTGGGCCACGTGATCGCTGTGGGACTCGTGAGCTTCAATGGGCTCGATGACCGCAAGTGGCGCGTCTCCGCCAGGAGCGCCTGATTGCCATCGGTCGTGAAGACGCTCTCCATCGCACACTGATGATTCGCCCGCTCAGTACTGGCGCGACCTCTTGCACTGGGAACCACGAGTTCTTCATCAGACAGTACGGCTGCGTCACGGGAACCGCCCGACCTCGGCCATTCGGGCTAAGTACGCCGAGTCCTCGAGTAGTGAGAGAACACCTGATGAGGCCGGGGGGCGGCGCTGAGGCGCCGCCCCCCGGCCCGATGGTCCACAGGACAAGGCGGGTCTCTTCCCGTTGCCCTGTCCGAGGGTCTTGCTGCAGCTTCAGTCGCCGACCATGGATGCCTGCCCGCGCGGAACGGTGACGAGCGGCGACTCCGGCCTGCCTTCTCTTGACTGCAGCGCTAGCACTGCAGCAGGTCCGAACTTCGCGCGAATGCGCCTCAAGGCCGTGAGCAGATCCTCGTAGGCGCCTTGCGCCTGGAGCGCGGCGGCACGGTACCGCATCGACTGGTAGCTCTTGAGGGACTGAGTCGCTTGCCGGTCCGCCTCCCGCAGCAGCCCACGGACGTAGCCCCCGTGGCCACTGAGGATGATGCGTCCCAGCACCCCGTTGGACTGGTTCACGTACACCGCCGTCATGCTTCGTGCCGCGTTGTCGTAGTCGAACTGCGAGAAGTCCCAGTTGAGGTCGATGTACGACATCATCGAGTTCACCTCGGAGCCCGTCCACATGTAGTACGTGGCGCCCCGCGGCATCCGTCGATTCTCGATGTCGTCGTGCGGGTGGTCGAGGCCCACGTTGTGGCCGAACTCATGGACCAACGAGGTTGTGAGCCCGTAGCCCGCCGCGGAGCGCTCGATAGGCGTCGTGAACACCCAGGTGATGGGCAGGCTTGTGGACGGATGGGCCATCGACATCCCGAAGGTCCAACTCGCGTCGGCGTCGGGAAGACTGAACGCCAGCGCCGGGATCTGGAACGCGCTGCTGCCCGAGTCAACCAGCAGCGGCAGGTGCCGGCGCACGTAGATCAGCAGGTCGCCGAGGGGGGTATCGTTGTCGGGAGCCCCGGGGTAGATCGTCTGCGACAGATCGGTCATGCCCGAGTACCACCAGTACATCCAGGACTGGTACGCGGCGTGCGCCTCGGTGGCCGCGGGGTCGGGGGGGCTGAGTCTCTGCGTGGAGACGGAAAAGCGGCGCCAAGGCTCCAGCCGCTGCAGACGCTTCACCACGTATGCGGGACGCACCCAGTCCGCGCCCTTGGACGCGGGATCCAGATCGAAGAGAGTGAGCGCCATCTGGATGCTCCGCGGGATCCGGGTCTGCGACAGCGCCACGCTCCCGCCGTCTCCCTGGCCGACGCCATTGCTCGTGAACAGGCCGCGCACCGCGACGTCGCCGACCAGCTTGGCGGCGTCCGCGGTGAGGTCGTCGAACGGGCGGTAGCCACTCATATTGCCGTACTCCCAGACGGGAGGCACGCGGTAGGACATGGCGCCCTGCGCCGGCGGAGGGCCAGGCACGAGCGGCGAAGCGACGCGCTGGTCGTCGACGTTCCAGCTTCCTGTGTAGCCGTCCGGCCCCGCGGAGAGATCGCAGAACCAGACCCGCTTGACCGTGGGGCTCGGGTCCTGCGGGTCGTCAGGCGCTGTGCCGCCCCAGGCGATCACTCTCGTCCGGTCCTGGTCGGCACCGAAGTTCACGTCTGTGTCGGGATCCGGCTCGTTCGTCTTGTCGTACACGTGGAAGCGAAAGTCCGGTCGACCGTACCAGTTGACCAGGACGACCGTGTACTGGCGCCGATCCACGCTCAGGCGCGCGAGGTTGTCGCCGAGCCACCTCTCCACGCTGGGAGCGTTGATCGAGCAGTTGGACGTGACGTCCTGGGAGGCGTGGACCTGTGCGTTGTAGGCCTCCTGCCACGACGTCAGCGGCTTGTCGACGGCGATGCTGCCGAGGTAGCCGAAGAACCGGTCCTGGAACGCCGCGTCGGCCCAGACGGTATTGTAGTGGTAGGCGAACTCGAGAGACTCGCCATACGGCTGGAAGTCCGCCGGCAGGGCGGAGAGTAGCCGGGCCTCATCGATCTCGGCCGCGCCGCTGCCGGGCGTGAAGCCGATCATCACGACGTTGATCGCAAGGTCCTGCGAGATCGTGGTCGCCCCTCCCGGCTCCAACGTGGTCCAGGTGCGCGCAAGGGCCACTTGCGTGCTCAGCAACAGGCAGAGAAGGACACCTGCCAGCAGGAGCAGCAGTACGTTGGCCTTCGTGCGAGTGGGCCGCCCCCGGGAGGCTCCTCCGAGCCGCGCACACTCAGGTGCGTTGCCCCGTGTTCGTGAGCTCTTCATGACTGACACGTCCTTCCTCCGTCGCTTCGTTGATCACTTCCGCAGCTGCTGCTATCCCCAGACGTTGCCGGCGCCGCCTCGTGTGCCTCTGACGAGAGACTGCGCTACTCGCTCGTCAACTGATGTTTGCGCGCGCCGCAGGCTCGGCGCGCCCCCACAGGTCGCCCGCTGGGGGGTCTTCCGGGCGATCCTTCCCGAAGGGGCGGAGTCCGCGAGCACTACCTCCTATAGACCACCTTGCCCTGCGATATGGTGAGCACCACCCGAGACTCGGAAATCTGCTCGACGGGCACGCTGAAGATGTCCTTGCTGAGGATCACGAGGTCGGCGGACTTGCCCTCCTCGAGCGAGCCGGTGACCCTCGAGAGACCCAAGGCGCGGGCGGCATTCACCGTGAAGCTGTCGACCATCTGCCGCCGTGTCGCTCTCTGCTCCGGCCACAACACGTCTCCGGGCACCGTCTGGCCCGGGAACTCCCTGGCCACGCCAATCTGGATGCCTATGAGCGGGTTGGGTGCGGTCGCCAGAGCCGAGTAGTCGCTCCCCGACGCCACGCGGATGCCCGCCTTGAAGAGGCTCTCCATCGGATACTGCATGTTAGCGCGCTCCGTGCCCAGCACGGGCTCCTGGTAGGGGAACCAGGAGTTCTTCATGAACCAGTACGGCTGCATCACAGCGACGGCGCCGACATCGGCCATTCGCAGGATGTCGTCTTGGTCGGCGAGCTCGAGGTGCGCGACGAGAGGGCTGTTGCGCAGGGATCCGACGACCTTCCTGGTCGCTGCGATCGTGTCGACCGCCTGGGCGACGGCGGCGTCGCCGATCGCGTGATACTGGAGCTGAAGACCAAGTCGTGAGGCACGGACGCTGGCCGCGTCGAGCTGTGCCCGATTGGGCCAGTAGGGCTCGCCACTCCAGTCGGGCATGTCGGCGTAGGGTTCCTTGACCCAGCCCGTATGGACCTCGAGGACGCCGTCGAGGAAGAACTTCGCCTGAGTCACCCGGTAGCGGCCGCCCGCCACCTCGGACCGCAGGTCGACGGCGTGCAGCAGGTCCTCCGCGGCGCTTGCGGGGTTCACAGAGACCGCCTGGCGCACCCGCAGCTTCAGGCGCCCATCCCTGTCCAGAGCCTCCCACGCACGCACTGAGTTGTCGTCCGACACGGTCGCTGCGGAACCGACGGTGGTGATCCCGAAGGGCAGAGCGATGTCGTTCTGGTAATAGGTGAGCGCCTGCGCGAACTGGTCGACGGTGTACGGGGCCGCAACGAGGGCTTGGGCAGCCCAGGCCGCTTCGTCTTTCAGCACGCCCCAGGGCTCTCCCGTGACCGGGTCGTGCACGATCTCGCCCCCGGCGGGGTTCGGGGTGTCCCGCGTGATGCCGGCGATCTCGAGCGCCTTGCTGTTCAACCACGCGAGATGAAGGCTCACGTCCATGATGAAGACGGGCCTGTCGCTGACGACGCTGTCGAGCCACTCCTTCTGCGGCCCCAAGCCGTCATAGAAGGACATCGGCCATCCTGTGCCAATGATCGCGGGGAGCTCCGGGTGCGCCGTCGCGAATGCCTGGAGCGAATCCTGAACCTCCGCAAGGCCGGTAGCGCTGAGGAGGCTCAGCTCGAACAGGTCCGCCGTCGCCTTGTCCGGATGGCAGTGGGCGTCGATGAAGCTCGGCGTCACCAGACGCCCTCTCAGGCGGATGACCCGCGTGAGCGCTCCGACCAGAGCGCGGACCGATCGGTCACTGCCCACCGCGACGATCCGCCCATCCCTGACGGCGAGGGCCTCCGCGCGGCCATGCTGCGCATCCCCCGTGTAGATGCGGCCACCGAGCAGCACCACGTCAGCCGATTTCGCGGCAGCCTGTGCCGATGCGCTCGCACACATGAGTGCCGCAGTCACCGCCAGGCAGAGCACGAAGCCTGCCGCCAGCCGTCGAACCCGTGTAGAGGCCATGCCTCCTCCTTGGTCGTTTCTCAACATTGAATGCCTTACGCCGCTACAGAAGATCCGCGAACGCGCTCTCGTCGATGCCGGTCTCGCCGGCCTTCTTGCGGCGGAGCGCATCGGTGAGCGCAGCGTGCTTCGCCTTGTTCATCGGCTGCAGCACGGCCATGAGCCCGACGAACAGGCAGAAGACGGCCGGGCCGACGGCCATGATCAGTCGGATGGCCGACATCGCGCCGCTCGACAGTGTCTCCGCGTCGGGGTCGTAGCCGGCCTGCCCGAGGATCACGCCGACGAGCCACACGGCGAGCGCCGTGGCGAGCATCTGCAGCAGCGTGATGACGCTGTAGAAGAGGCCCTCCCGGCGCTGACCGGTCTTGTACTCGTCCACCTCGGTGACGTCTGGGATCGCCGCCCACGTGAAGATGATGGCGCCGGCGAGTGTCGCACCCCATACGCCCTGCAGGATCCAGAACAGCCACATCCGGCTCGGGTCGCATGCAAGGAACCCGAGGAAGCCGGCGGCGGCGACGAGCTCGGTGATGAGCAGTCCCGCGCGCTTGCCTACCCGCACGGCGAGTCGCTCGATGAACGGGATGGACACCAGGCCGACGACGTTCACGATGAGGAAGGCGAGCGCCATCTGGTTGTCGCTCAGGCCCAGCTGATACGACATGAAGTAGATGGTGATCGCGTAGGCGATGCCCGCGCCTGCGTAGGCGCCGACGAACGTGGCCGCGGCGAAGTGGAACGAGCGATTGTGCGCTGTAGCGCGCCACATGTCGCGGAGGTGGAGCGTCGTGTTCTCAGGATAGAGCTCGCGGCCGCGCGTCGCGCCCCACGCCCACAGCACCGCCGGCACGCACGTGACGGCGAGCACGGCGACCATCGCCGACCAGCCCCAGGCGTCGCCGCCCAGGCGCTCGCCGAACCAGCCGGCGAGGGGCAGGGCGGCGACGCTGGCGACGATGTACGCCCCCTGGCTCCACGCCGAACGGAAGGAGACCAGCCGGCTGCGGTCGTCGTAGTCCGGCGTCATCTCCGCGGCGAGCGCGGTCAGCGGCACCTGCTGCATAGCGTAGAACAGCGCCCACAGGCACCCCATCGCGGTCAGGTAGATGAAGGTCGCCGTGCTCCCCAGGCCCCAGTCGGTGAACATCAGCCACACGGCCACCGCCAGCGGTACCGAGGCTATGAGCAGGAACGGGCGCCGGCGGCCGGACTTCCACTTGACCCCGTCGGTCCAGACGCCGATCGGCAGCGTGACGACCCCGGCGAACAGGGTCACGATCAGCACTACCGTGCCGGCGGTCCCCGCGCCGATGCCGACGACGTCGGTCATGAAGAACAGGAAGAACGTGCTGAAGAGCGCGTAGACCGTGCTCCCCGCCCACTCACCAGCGCCCCAGCCCAGGGCGACGCGGGTGGGCAGCTTCGTGACGGCGCTGTGCGAAGCACCAGCGTCCAGGTCATCGAGCCCGACGGCGACTGCCGCTTGCTCCCTCACTTCCATGGCTCCCCCTTGAACGTCAGTTGCTGTGAGCGCGCCGGCTATTCGTCGAAGGGACCGATGGTGCCGGTCTTGAGCAGCAGCGCGTCGAGCACGTTGGGCGCGACTGCTCCAGCAGACGCACCCCCGTCGAAGTCGAGGGCGGCTCCGGTGATGAAAGCGCTCTCGTCGGACACGAGGTAGTGGAACAGCCCGGCAATCTCCTCGGAGCGCCCCATGCGGCCGAGAGGATTCAGACAGGCGGCGATGGCCGCTTCGCCTTCTTCCGAGCTCAGATAGGGCGTCTCGAACGGGCCGATGACGACGCTGTTGACCCTGATCTTGTCCGCCGCCAGCTCCAGCGCCGCGCTCTTCGACAGCGCGAGGATCGCCGCTTCCGCCGCCGCATGCGCGGCGAGGGTAGCCGCTCCCGTCCGCGCCGTGCTGGCGACCACGGTCACGATGCTGCCCCCCCTCGTCATCAGACGCGGAGCATGCTTGAGGATCCAGAGCACGCTCAGAGCGTTCGCGGACAGCTCGCGCTGGAACGCGGCCAGGTCGAGAGCGTCGATCGGGGTCTCGCTCGCTGACGCCTCGCTCCCGGCGGCGCAGATCACGGCATCCAGTCTCCCGTACTCCGCGGCGACCTCGCCTAGCAGTTCTCTTACCTGCACTTCGTCGACGGCATCGGTGCGCCGGTAGTGCACACGCTCCGTCTCGGCCAGGGTGCCGATGTTCTTGCGGTCCACCGCCACGACCTCGGCCCCTTGCGCGGCGAATCGTGCGACCGCGGCGCGGCCATATGGATGCCAGGCGCCGGTGATGACGACGACCTTGTCCTGCACCGAGAAGCTCACGATGCACCTCCCGGGGCGGCATGCCCAGAGATGGTCGTGACGCCGTCGAGGATGGCCATCATCTCAGCGACGACGTCGGCATCGGCCGGGAGGTCGTAGGAGATTGCCTCCTCCGGGCAGACGTCGGCGCAGCGGCCGCAGCGGATGCAGATGGATGGGTCGATCTCGGCGCGCTCCGATCCTTGAGCGATGGCATTCACGCAGCAGACCTCGTCGCGCGAACAGGTCCCGCAGAGCTTGCAGGCATCGCTGATGTGCGCCACCAGACCGGGGACCGGCTTGAACTTGCGGCGGAAGCGGGCCGTGGCCTCCCGCGCGCTCAGGCGCAGGTCGCAGTGGCAGTAGTCGCAGAAGCAGACTGCGAGGCCCTCGTTCTGCCGTCCGCCCCACATGGTGATGTCCCACTCCCAGGCGAGCGTCGGCACGAGGCCGGCAGCGATGGCCTTGCGGATATGCGCGAGGCCCTCCCCCACATCCGCCGTGCGCCCGTCCTCACGAGGCGCGCCACGGGCGGCCTCGCCGAGGAAGAGACAGCCGATGTCTTGGGGGAAGTTCTCGCATCCGAACGACGATCTGCAGACACAGCCGTGGATGACCACGGTGTGGCAGGCCTTGCGCGCAATCGGCTCCAGCAGCGTCATGGCCAGGTCGAAGGGGTCGCGCGTGCCGTCTGTGGTGACCCTGAACACGTGCCGGGTCGGCAGCAGCCAGTAGTAGGCGTCATCGTGGATGAGAAACCCGGTCGTGGCGATCCGGTGGCCGAGCATCGGGATGTGCGTGACCCGGCACTGCGCCGGCAGCGACGCCATCTCGTCGGCGAAGGCCGCAGCGACCGAGCTGCTGCCCTCCGCCTTGGCGCCATCCGATTGGGGCGCGCTCTCAGCGTCGCTCATATGCCGTCCCCTCCTAAGAGTGAAGTTCCGCTAGAGCAGCAGAATACAACGAACGTTAGGTGTATGCAACGGTCGTTAGGTAGCTGCGCCGAACCGCTGTAGAATCGGGATCGTGGATATGACCTCGCCCCTGATCCCTGACCCGCTGCTGGATCTGCCCGCCGCCGGACGCCGGCTCGTGGCTGTGGCGAAACGCATCCTCCGCTCGAAGGGGTGGCAGGCGCTGACGGTTGGCGCCGTGACGGGAGCTGCCGGCCTGGACAAGTCGGCAATTCGCTACTACTTTGGGAACAAGGACGGACTCGTCGCGGTGCTCGTCGAGTCGGTCATCCACGATGAGAACGCCGGCGAGCTGGCCCGGCTTGAGCAACTGCAGAACACTGATGACCGGCTGACCGTCCACCTCAGGCAGCACCAGATGTCCGCTGAGAGCCCGGACGCCATCACCTACTTCGAGCTCGTCCCGGTGATGCTGCGTCGCGAGCCGCTCAGGGAGCGGCTCGCGAGCTGGTACGAGTGGTACCGCAAGGCCGACGCTTGGGCTCTTGCACTGGACAAGACGCAGGCGGATCTAGCCCTTGGGCTTGCCTCCCTCTTGGAGGCGGTGACGGACGGGCTGACGATCCAGTCCCTCGCGGACCCGTCCATCGATCTGGACGCGGCGTATTCCCTATGGCATCGGATGATTTGCCGCGCTCTGAGTCGGTCCCACGATGCGACCAGTGGATTCGCAGCTCTCCCGACCGACCCCGGTGCCCTTGTGGGCGGAGGCGATCTCCGCCCCTCGCGAGCGCCACTGTGCAAGGATATGCCGGTGGTCCCTGACCCCCTCCTGGACCTCCCTCCGTCGGGTCGGCGTCTGGTTCAAGAAGCGAAGAGGACTCTCGTCAACAGTGGCTGGTCGGGGCTGAGCGTGGGCACGATCACCTCAGCAGCACACCTGGAGAAGCCGGCCGTCAGCTACTACTTCGGCAACAAGGCCGGCCTCATTGTTGCCCTCGTCGAGTCGATCATCCACGACGAGAACGCGGAGGAGCTCAGCCGCCTGCATGAGCTCGGGGACGGCAGGAGCGCGCTCGACCTGCACCTCGAGGCCCGACGGGCCGACGTGCACTCACATGAGTCCGTCATTGCCTACTTCGAGCTGGTGCCCAATCTCCTTCGTGACAGAGCGCTGCGCACGCGGCTAGCCAGCTGGAACCACTGGTACCGCGAGGTTGATGAGTGCATCTTCGCTCTTGCGACTGGCCGTCAAGCCGCCGAATTCGGCGATCTGGCGTCGCTCACCGAAGCGGTCACGGATGGGCTCTCTCTGCAGCTCGCCGCCGATCCAGAGCTCGATGTCGAATCCGCCCACCGGCTCTGGGAAAGCATGCTGCGGAGGGAGCTGGCGCACGGGTCGGAGCCAATTGACGGATGTGACCAGACCCAGAAGGGCGTGACTACGCTAGCAGGAAGGGGCTAGGAGTGTGTCGAGAAATAGTTTCCGCGAGATCTCTGACCGCGGACTGACGG
>JBAXRL010000029.1:0-14584 GCA_037131205.1 Actinomycetes bacterium
GGCCGTGCAGGGCGTAGTGCACGGCGTCCACGATGCTCCAGGCGCCGGCGGCGCGCGCCATCGCGGCCGCGCGCGCGACGTCGTTGACGGTGCCCACGGCGTTCGACGCGTAGCCCAGGGCAACGACCTTGGTGCATCCCGGCTGGACGAGCGCTTCGAAGGCCGTCCAGTCGAGGGTGCAGGTGGCGAGATCCACGGGGACCTCGCGGACGACGACGCCGCGCTCCGCGAGCCGCAGCCACGGGCTGCGGTTGGCCTCGTGGTCGAGCGCCGTGATCACGATCTCGTCGCCGGGCTGCAGACGGCGCCCGAGGGCTTCGGCGAGGAAGTACGTGAGCGTGGTCATGTTGGCGCCGAAGCTGACCTCGGCGGGGTCGCAGCCGAGGAAGTCGGCGCCGGCCCTGTGCGCCTCGGCGATCGTCGCGTCGGTCTCCTCGCTGGTGGCGAAGCGGCCGCCGTAGTTGGCGTTGTGATCCACGAGGTAGTCGCGCACCGCGTCGAGCACGCGCCGCGGCGTCTGCGTGCCGCCGGGGCCGTCGAGATAGGCGGCCGGACGTCCGTCGATCAGCCGCCTGAGGGCGGGGAACTGGCTGCGCACGTAGGCGACGTCGTAGTGGGTCATGGGCTCCCCTCGGGCCGGGCCTGTGACAAGGCGCCGGCCGCGGCCGGCGCGACCAGTGTATCGCGACATCGTGCATGAAGTCGGCCAATGAGGCAGGATTGCGGCGACATGCCGCATCCCGACGACACGAGCAAGGCGCTGGACCGCGAATTCGCAGTCCTCTGCTCCAGTTGGAACGGGACGGTGGTGGCCGACCGCGAGGCGGACCCCGTGGCCGTGCGCAGCCGCGTGGAACGCCTCTGCGCCCTGGGCGTCGACATCGCTATCGTGAGCGGCGCCAACGTCGCCACCGTCGACGGGCAGCTTCACGCGCGCCCCGACGTGGAGGGTCGCCTCTTCCTCTTTCTCTCCTCCGGCTCCGAGGTCTACGTGGTGGGACCCAACGGGCCGCGGCTGCTGGAGCGCCGCCGCGCCACGGAGGTGGAGGAGGCGCAGCTCACGGCGGCCGCCGAGGCGCTGCGCGACAGGCTCGCCGGCGCCGGCCTCGACGTCGAGGTCGTCAAAGACCGCCTGAACCGACGGACGATCGACCTTGTCCCCGAATGGGCGGACCCTCCCGAGGCGCAGATCGCCGAGCTGCGGGAGCGCGTTGACGCGACGCTCGCGCGCGCCGGGATCAGCGGCATCGGCGAGGTCGTCGAGCTGGCGCGAGCGCTCTCGCGCGAGGCGGGCCTCGCCCATCCCCGCATCACCAGCGGCATCAGGCATGTCGATATCGGCCTCACCGACAAGAGCGACAGTATGCGCTCTGTGCTCAAGGCGCTGATCCACGACCGCGGGCGCCGCCCGCGGGACATGATCGTCCTCGGCGACGAGCTCGGGCCAGTCGGCTCCGGTGAGGGCGGCGATCACCGTATGTCGATCCCCGAGCTGCGGCGCTCCACCTTCGTCAGCGTGGGCGTGGAGCCCGACGGGGCGCCGCCGCGGGTGCTGCACCTCGGCGGCGGCCCGGACGAGTTTCTGCGCATCCTCCACGACCAACTGGTTTACCGCGAGAGCGTGGCGCACGCGAGCTTTCCCGCGCCGATCCGCGACCCGGCCTGGCGTTTCGAGGTCAAGGGCTTCGACCCGTTTCGCGAGCGCGAGGTCGAGACCTGGCTGACCGTGGCCAACGGCGAGAGCGGCACGCGCGGGGCGCTCGAAGAGGGTTCCGCCGTGTCGACGCCGGCCACCTTCGTGGCCGGCGTCTTCGGCGACGGCACCGACGAGCCGCCCTTCCGGCAGCCGGTCCCGGCGCCCGACTGGACCGGCCTTCGCCTGCGCGCCTGGGGCAGCGTTGTCACCCTGTCGAACGGCGAGCTCCTCGATCACGAGCGCGTCCTCGACATGCGTCACGGCATCGTGTATCGGTACTGGCGCCAGCGCTTGCGCAGCGGGCACACGCTGCGCGTGCGTACGGCGCGCTTCGCGTCTCTGGCCGACCGCCAGATCATGGCGGTCCGTGCGGAGGCGACGCCTGAGGATGCGCCGGGGCGCATCGTGTGGGCCGGCTCGCTGGGCGTGACTCACGCCGGTGGGCCGACCAAAGAGACCGTGTTCGAGAAGCTCGACCAGCCCGGCTTCATCGCCCGCACCAAGGGCCGCAACGGCGGCGGCCACGTGCTCGCGGTCACCACGCGCCCGGCGCCCGGCTCGCCCGTCGTGCGCCATGTGGAGCAGGCCCGCGACGTGATCGGCGGGCGCCTCGAGCCGGGCGACCCGGCCACTGTCGACCGGCTGGCGGCGCTCGTCTCGGCGCGCACGAAGGTACCGTCCGCTGAGGCGGCGCGCCGCGCCCTGGCGCGGGCGGAGGAGCTGGGCTTCGATGAGCTCCTGCGCCGTCATCGCGCGGCGTGGGACGCGCGCTGGCGCGACGCCGACCTGGTCGTGGACGGCGACGCCGTCGACCAGGAGGCCCTGCGCTTCAGCATCTACCACATGATCAGCACCGCCCACCCGACCAAGGACACGGTGTCGGTGGGCGCCCGCGGGCTGGGCGGCATGTCGTACTTCCTGCACGTCTTCTGGGACACCGAGATCTTCGTGCTGCCGTTCTTCATCTACTCGCATCCGCAGACGGCGCGCACGCTGCTGGCCTATCGCTACCGCAACCTCGACGGGGCTCGCGAGAAGGCGCGCCACATGGGGCATCGCGGCGCCCTGTACCCGTGGGAGTCCGCCGACAAGGGCGTCGAGACGACGCCGCCGTACGGCGTGGGTCCCGACGGCGAGATCGTCCCCATCCTCAGCGGCCTGATGGAGCACCATATCTCCGCCGACGTCGCCTGGGGCGTGTGGGAGTACTGGAAGGCCACCGCGGACGACGCCTTCATGGCGTCCATGGGCGTGGAGATCCTGCTCGAGACGGCGCGCTTCTGGGCCTCGCGGGCGTCGCTCGGGGAGGACGGCAGGCACCACATCCGCCTGGTCGTCGGTCCCGACGAGTACCACGAGGGCGTCGACGACAACGCCTACACCAACGTGCTGGCGCGCTGGAACATCGGCAAGGCCATCGAGGCGCTGGGCTGGCTCGAGCACGTCGATACCGGCTACGCAGAGGAACTGCGCCGCCGGCTCGACCTCGACGACGCCGAGATCGAGCAGTGGATGGGGGTCATGTGGAACCTCGAGGACGGCTTTGACCCCGCGACCAGGTTGTTCGAGCAGTTCGCCGGCTTCTTTCAGATGGACGACGTGCCCATCGAGAAGCTCCGCCCGCGCCCGATGGCCGCCGACCTCATGCTCGGTCGCGAGGTCACTCTGCGCTCCAAGGTGGTCAAGCAGGCCGACGTGGTGATGCTTTGCCACATCCTCTCGGACGAGTACGGCGACGACGTGGCGCAGGCCAACTACGACTACTACGAGCCCATCACCTGCCATGGCAGCTCCCTGAGCCCGGGCATCCACGCCGCCGTGGCGGCACGCCTTGGCGACGTGCCGACCGCCGTGGAGGACTTCAAGATGGCCGCCGCCATCGACCTCGCCGACAACATGGGTAACGCCGCCCGTGGCCTGCACATGGCCACCATGGGCGGCCTCTGGCAGGCCGCGGTGATGGGCTTCGCCGGCCTGCAGCGCCGCGACGAGGCGTTGCTCATCGATCCGCACCTGCCGCCCACCTGGAAGAAGGTCCGCGTCCCGCTGTGGTTTCGCGGCGCGCGCGCGCAGTTCGAGCTGCGGCGCCGCAAGGCCGGTGACGAGGTGGGTATAACCATTGAGCGCGCCGCGCTGAGGGTGATCCTGGACGGGGTGGAGCGCGAGCTGCCCCCCGGCAAGCACCGCCTGCGGCGCGCCGACGGCCAACCCTGGCAGGAGGTCACGCGATGACGCTGCTCATCGCAGTCGCCGATACGGTGGCAGACGGCGAGCTCGTGGTCAGCGCTCGCTGCCTGGCGAATGCCGCCGGCTGGGACGCACGTGCCGTGCACGTGCGCGAGGCCGGCGCCCCGGAGCTCGACAGAGACGACGCCGATGACCTGGAGATCGTGGACCTCGTCGGCGAGGCCGGCGTCGAGCTCGCGAGGCTCGTCGGCAAGGCCGACGTCGATGCCGTCGCCTTGGGCCTGCGCACGGCGGCCGCGCCCGGCATCGGGCATGTGACTCAGGCGCTGCTCGAACACCCCTCGGCGCCGTTGCTGCTCGTGAGGCCCGGCATGCGCCCGCTCACCACCCTGCGGCGCCTCGTCGTCCCGCTCGAAGGCAGCCCATCGGCGTCCGCCGCGATGCGTCACGCCGACGGCGCCCTGTGCGCCCGCGGCCGCGAGATCGTGATGCTGCACGTGGTCACCAAGTCCACGCCGCGCGAGCGCGGCAGCTTCCCGGCGCCGCGCATCGTCGATCAGGAGCACTACGAGTGGTCCGCCTGGCAGGACGAGTTCTGCATGCGCTTCTCGCAGTGCCCGGAGGGCGGCCGCCACCGCGTCTGCCTGCGCGTCGGCGAACCCGCCCCGACCATCGTCAAGGAAGCCAACGCAGTCGGCGCCGAGCTCATCGTGCTGTCGTGGAAGGGCAGCTTCGCCGAGGGTCACGGCGCCGTCGTGAAGGTGCTGCTCGACACGGCGCCCTGCCCGCTGCTGATCGTGCCGGCCGGCTGAAGGCCGGAGCGGCTGCGCCCGCCGGAGTGCCACTACGTTGCCAAGCCACCCACACGCAGGAGTGCACGCAGACGGGGTATCGCCGATCACAGATGGCGGCCTCCCCGGATGGGACACCTCGCCCAGCCGTCGGGGAAACCCATGGGGGTTTGCGGGATCTTCGGCTTGAGGCCAAGCTCTCTGTTCCAGAGGCGGCCGTGGTGGGCGCACGTGTTTCTCACGCCGCTCAGAGCGCGGAGCCACGACACGAGCACCTCACTCGATACCCCGAAGCGCCTCGCGATGTCCCGCTTGACCGACGTTGGGCTTCCTCGGAACAGGCTGAGCAGCATGCCGAACGTCATCAGCTCGGTGACCATCCAGCAGGGCGGACGACCATGGTCGGCGCCATACTTCTGGCAGAAGTGCTCGATGAACGGCTCACGACTGCGTCCGCATTCGGTATCGAGCTTGTCGGCGAAGTCCCCGTACGACTCGGCCGGCAGATTCGGCAGGTTGGCCGCGTCACAGTAACCGAAAGGACCTTGGGCATGTGCGAGGGTGTACGCCAGCTCGGTGCGGACACAGATCTCAACGCGCTCGATGGCGTCGAGCACGAGCAGCCGGAACTGGCGGTCGAAGGTGTAGCGGCGCCAGACGGCCTCAATCGTTGTCCCTTCGACAAAGGGAGTCGGCCGACAGACGAAAGGGATACCAGTAGCCGCTCAGGCGGTAGTAGGTGACGCTGCGCAGTCGGGCCAGGAGCTCACCGCGATCGGCCACCAGGCCGCGTCCCAGAAGCTGGTCGGCCTGCTCGTCAACGGTGAGGGCGCGCTTCGCGTACTTCACGAGCCGACCCCGGGCAAGAAAAACCCGCCAGAAGTGAGCATGCGAGGCAGAGGCTTGGCGGGTGTGCTGTGAACGGTATCGGCCGATTGCTCGCGGATAGCAAGCATTCGCGCTCGCATGATGCAGTTGGCCATCCAGGTCAAGATGATGGGGTCTACCAGCTCTCCTGGTCCGACGACAAGCAGGAGGGCGCTGGTTCGCGGGGACGCGCGGCGAGTCACGTCCAGGGCGCGGCTGAGATGTCGTGGGTCGGCGCCCGGCCGACCTGTCAAGCCTACCACCGGCTGGGGACGGCAGGGGGTTCAGGCTTGAGTGGCCGTCGCTCCGGTAGACTGAGCCCACTGTCATCCCGATGCCGGACGGCGTCGCAGATGCCCGCGCGAGCGAGAAGGAGTGTGTCCCTTGAAGGCTACGCCCGTCGTCAACACCTTCAACGAGTGGGACCCCCTCGAGGAGATCATCGTCGGCGTCGTCGAGGACGCTTTGATCCCGCCGTGGGAGACGGTCACGCCGGCGGTGGTGCACGACAAGACGCAGTGGCCGTTCTTCAAGGCGGAGGGCGGCCGGCGCTGGCCGGCCGAGATGCTGAGGAAGGCCGAGCACGACGTGGAGGCCTTCGTGCACATCCTCGAGGCCGAGGGCGTCACCGTGCGTCGCCCCGAGCGCTTCGCCTGGGACCAGCCCATCGCGGCGCCCGGCTGGTCCCTGCCCAGCTCGTGTTACGCGCTCATGCCGCGGGACGTGCTGCTCGTGATCGGCGACCAGATCATCGAGGCGCCCATGGGCTGGCGCAGCCGCTTCTTCGAGCACCACGCCTACAAGCGTCTGTGCAAGGAGTACTTTCGCGGCGGGGCGCGCTGGATCTCCGCCCCGCGCCCCGAGCTCTGCGACGCCAGCTACGAGCCCGGCTTCGTGGCGATGGAAGAGGGCGAGCCCCAGCGCACCATCCTCACCGAGTACGAGCCCCTGTTCGACGCGGCCGACGCCATCAAGTGCGGCCGCGACCTCTTCATCGCCCAGTCGAGCTGCTGCAACAGCTTCGGCATCGAGTGGCTGCGGCGTCACCTCGCCCCCGACTTTCGCGTCCACGAGGTGGAGGTCTACGACACGCACCCCATGCACATCGACGCCACCTTCTCGCCGCTGGCCCCCGGCAAGCTGCTGGTCCATCCCGAGCGCTGCGCCAAAGTCCCCGAGATGTTCGAGAAGGCGGGCTGGGACATCCTCGTGTGCCCCGAGCCCGACATGCCGCTCACGCACCCGATGTACAACTGCTCGCGCTGGATCAGCATGAACGTGGTGATGCTGGACGAGGAGCGCGTGATCGTCTCGAAGGGCGAGGACCGCCTCATTGCCGCCTTCAGGAAGTGGGGCTTCACGCCCATCGAGTGCCCGTTTTACGACTTCGAGACCATCGGCGGGGGCTTTCACTGCGCCAGCGTGGACATCCGTCGCCGGGGGACATTGCAGTCGTACCTGTAGTCGGAGAGCGCAAGCCTGCGGCAGTGCGTAACCTTGCAATCTTGCGTTTCAATAGCATACTTACAAGGTCATGAACGACACCGGCTACATACCGCGTACCCTTGAGACGACGCTTCTGCGCGCCCTTGAGCAATTCCCCGCGGTCATGCTCACCGGGCCGCGGCAGGCGGGCAAGACAACGCTCCTGCGGCACGCGCTGGCGAGCACACACCGGTATGTGTCGCTCGATGCGCCGGATACGCGAGAAGCCGCGGTCACCGATCCGCGCGGCTTTCTGGCTGCCTTCCCGGCGCCGGTGATCCTGGACGAGGTCCAGAATGCTCCGGCGCTGCTCTCTTACGTCAAGGAACGGATCGACGCAGACCGCGGGGCGCGCGGCCAGTGGGTGCTCAGCGGCTCGCAGAACCTGCTTCTGGCGGCCGGCGTGACGGAGTCGCTCGCCGGCCGCGTCGCTCTGCTGCGCCTGCTGCCGCTGTCGCTGCGCGAGCTGGCCCGTGATCCCGACAGGCCGCTGCCGTGGGAGCAGCCGCTGCGGCCGCCGGCGGCCGAGACCGACCCTTCGGCACTGCCCCCGGACTTCTGGCCCACCTTCGTTCGCGGCCTGTTCCCGCAGCTTGCGGCCGAGCCAGGACTCGATGCGAACCTCTGGCACGACAGCTATCTCGGTACGTACCTGGAGCGTGACGTGCGCGGCATGACCCAGGTCGGTGACCTTCTGCAGTTCCAGCTGTTCGTGCGTGCTCTTGCGGCGCGCTCGGGCCAGCTCCTCAGCCTCAGCGGTCTGGCGCGCGAGCTCGGCATCGCCGTCAATACGGCCAAACGCTGGCTCTCGATCCTTGAAGCGAGCTATCAGGTCTTCACCCTGCGCCCCTATCATGCCAATCTGAACAAGCGCCTGGTCAAGACCCCCAAGGTCTACTTCACCGACACCGGCACGCTCTGTCACCTCGTGGGCCTTCGCGACGCCGAGCATGCCGCCGCCGGACCCATGGCCGGCGCAGTGCTCGAGACGGCCGTGATCGGCGAGCTGCTCAAGGCCGCTTTGCATCGCGGTGAGATCGCCCGGCTGCACTTTTGGCGGACTGCCACCGGCGTGGAAGTCGACGTGCTCGCGCAGACATGGGAGTCGGGCGCCGAAAGGCTGATCCCCCTGGAGGTCAAGACGACCGCCACCGCCGCGGCGCGGATGGCCGGCGGGATCCGCGGCTTGCGCGCTGACCTGGGAGCCATGGTCGCGCCCGGCTACGTGGTGTACCTGGGAGACCGCCGGCTGCCTCTCGGCGACGAGGTCACAGCGCTGCCCCTTGGTGAGCTCTAGTAGCTCGTGCGTGACCCGCGGAGACGTCAGGCCCTATACTGCGCCCATGAACGTGACAGAGGATCTTGCCGTGCTGCCGGAGGCCGTGCGCGGCCACCTCGCCAACGTGGCCGACAACCTGCAGCTGCTGGCCGACCTGGGCTACGGGCACGTGGCGCTCGCCGTGGTGGACGGCGACGGCGCGCTCATCGTGAGGGACGAGGCCCGCCCCAGCACCGCCGTGACGCCGCACGTGATCTCGCGCGCCGGGAAGGTTCTTGAGCGCGAGGCTGAGCCCGAGGCCTACGAGGCGCTG
The DNA here is from genome assembly GCA_037131205.1 of Actinomycetes bacterium. Taxonomy (GTDB): domain Bacteria; phylum Actinomycetota; class Thermoleophilia; order UBA2241; family UBA2241; genus CAIXSE01. The sequence continues at coordinate 8,619 of JBAXRL010000029.1, forward strand.
GCGAGCGGCCGCGCCGTCAGGGGCGACCGCGGGCGCAGCGCGCACGGCGTCAAGTACTCCACCTCCGCGTACCCTGTCGGCGACGGCCTGCCGTACGCCGTTGTCGTGCGTGACGTGGCGCAGCAGGTGGCCGCCGCGCCCGGCCGCATGGAGACGGCGCAGATGGACGCCACCGAGGAGCTGCTGGAGACGCTGCGCTCGGGTCCGCTGCTCGACGCGGGCACCAGGGAGCCCTTCTCCAGCACCAGGCGCGCCGGCGACGGCGTGCTCCGCGTGCGCCCCACCGGTCGCATCTCGTTCGCCTCGCCCAACGCCGTCAACATCATGCGTCTCGCCGGCGTGGAAGGCCGCGTCACCGGCATGCAGGCCTCGGCCCTGCCCGGCGGCGCCTTCGGCATCTCACCGGTGCTCGGCGCGCCCGGCGCGGTGCGGGTCGAGGCCGAGATCGCGGACCGCGTGCTCGGCTATCGCTCCATCGCTCTGCAGGCGGGCGCGCTGGTGCTGGTGGAGGACCTCACCGAGACGCGCCGCCGCGAGCTTGAGCTGCGCGTCAAGGAGACGACCATCCGCGAGGTCCATCACCGCGTGAAGAACAATCTGCAGACCATCGCTTCGCTGCTTCGCATCCAGGCGCGTGGCAGCAGGAACGAGGAGGTCCGGCGCGCGCTGGCCGAGGCCACCGAGCGCGTCATGTCCATGGCCGTGGTGCACGAGCTGCTCACGGGCTCGGCCGACGAGCGCATAGACTTCGCCGCCGCCGCCCGCACCGTGGTCGACCTCGTGCGGCGTGGCCTGATCGGCGAGCGGCCGAACATCACCACCACGGTGAGCGGCGACACCGGCGAGCTGGGCGCGCAAGCCGCGACGTCCCTGGCGCTGGCCGTCGCGGAGCTCGTGCACAACGCCATCGAGCATGCGTTCGACCCGGGGGCCGACGGCGCCGTCGGCGTGGAGATGCGCCGCGAATCCGCGGATCTCGTGATCGTCGTACGCGACGACGGTAAGGGGCTGCCGCCGGGCTTCGACGCGGCGGGCTCCGGGCACCTCGGCCTCGACATCGTGCGCACCGTGATCGAGGACGACCTGCGCGGCGCCCTCACCTTCGCGAGCGATCACGGCACGACCGTGACCATCCGCGCTCCGCTCCACGAGGAGGAGCTGTGACCGACGCGAGGAAGCGGGCGTCTGCCGCGGACTCCGGCGCCCAAGCTGCCCCGGCGCGCGTGCTCATCGTGGAGGACGAGGCCATCATCCGCATGGACCTTCGCGAGATGCTCCAGGAGGAGGGCCATGAGGTGGTCGGCGAGGCGCGCGACGGCGCGGAGGCCGTCGAGCTCGCGCGCCGGCTGCATCCGGACGTCGTCTTCATGGACATCAAGATGCCGCGCATGAACGGCCTCGAGGCGGCGGCCGTGATCGGCGAGGAGCGCCTGGCGCCCGTCGTCATGGTCACGGCCTTCTCCCAGTCCGAGCAGATCGAGGAGGCCTGCCGCGCCCAGGCGATGGCCTACGTGGTGAAGCCCTTCTCTCGCGGCGACATCATCCCGGCGATGCACATCGCCATGTCCCGGTTCGCCGAGGCGCGTCTGCTCGAGGACGAGGTCACCGACCTCACGGCGCGCCTGGAGACCCGCAAGGCGGTCGATCGCGCCAAAGGGATCCTCATGGCCCGGGGCCTTGGTGAAGCGGAGGCGTTCCAGCGGCTGCAGCGCCTGGCGATGGACAAGCGCAAGACGTTGCGTGAGATCGCCGACGCCTTGATCCTCGCCGAAGAGGCGCTGGAGTAGCCGCTGCGCCGGCGGCGCGCCACCGGCCGCGCGCCACCGGCCGCGGCCGTTGCCGATGCCGCCGCCTCGTGTTATCCTTCGCGGACCGGCACAACGGCGTGCCGGCGCCACGAGGCAGAGCAACGACGCTCGCCCAGCCACTCAGGCTGCGGCGGGCATTTCTCGTTGCACGAACGGAACGACGAGGCAGGCAGACGGCGTGCAGGAGTTCGCGGTCTTCTGGGGATGCACCATCCCCGCGAGGTTCCCGTTCATCGAGAAAGCCACGCGCGTGGCGCTCGACGATCTGGGCGCCATAGTGCACGAGCTTGAAGGGCATACGTGCTGCCCCGAAGGGACGCTCGTAAAGGCCAACGCACCGCGGGCGTTCTACGCCGCCGCGGCCCGCAACCTGGCGCTCGTCGAGCGAGCCGGACTCGATGTGGTCACGCCGTGCAACGGCTGCTATTCGACCTTCAAAGAGGCGCAGAACCATCTCGCGACCCATCGCCGCGAACGCGACGAGATCAATCGGCTGCTGAGCGCCGAGGATCTGACGTATGAAGGCGACCTGCGCGTATGGCACCTCGCCGAGTGGCTGGCCGACGACATCGGCGCGGGCCCCGTCGCGAGCCGCACCGTGAGGAGCCTCGGCGGCCTGCGCCTGGCGGTGCACTACGGCTGCCACCTGCTCCGCCCCCAGCCGGCCGTGCGCTGGGACGACCCCATGGCGCCGACGAAGGTGGAGCGCCTCGTGGCCGCCATGGGCGCCACCGTGGTGGACTACCCCTCGAAGATGCAGTGCTGCGGCGGCGCCCTGGACCGCGTGGGCGAGCGGCCGTCGGCGCTGGAATTCGCGCGCCGCAAGCTCCTCGACCTGCAGGAACACAACGTGGACGCTCTCGTGGTGGTGTGCCCGAGCTGCTTCCAGCAGTTCGACCTGAACCAGGCCGCGCTCAGGCGCGCCGGCGAGGACCTGCACGTGCCGGTGCTGTACCTGGCCGAGCTGATGGCGCTGGCCGGCGGCCACGCGCCGGACGAGATCGGCCTCGGCATGCACCGCGCCTCCGTGCAGCCGTTTCTCGACGCCTGGAGCGCCAGGCTCGACTACCGCGAGCAGCTGGCGGCCTCGTTCGACGTGTCGCTCCTGGACAAGTGCGACGCCTGTCGCGCCTGCGCGGACGACTGCCCTGTGGGCAAGGTCGATCCCTCCTTCGCTCCCACCGAGCTGATCGCGGCGCTGCTGCGCGAGGGCTTCGACGGCGTGGTCGCCGACTCACAGGTGTGGAAGTGCCTCGAGTGCTACACCTGCCAGGAGCTGTGCCCCTCGGACATCGGCATGGCCGAGACCTTTCGCAAGCTCAAGGAGCTCGCCACGGAGTCGGGCGCCGCGCCCGACAGCGTCACGCAGGCCTACCGCATGTTCCTCGAGCAAGGCATGCTCGGCGCGCCCAAGGAGAGCGCCCGCCGCAAGCTCGGGCTTGACCCGCTGCCGGCCGGCGGCGGCGCTGCCGTGGCGCGCCTGCTGGGCCTCGCCGCGCGTGACGAGGAGGTGGCGGGCCGATGAGCGACGCGCCGACATACGGCGTCCCGACAGACGGCGCGCCGACAAGCGGCGCGCCGACCGGCGGCGACTTCCTGCTGGAGCGCATGCCCACGGCGCGGCCGCACGCGCCGGCGTCCTTCGGCGGCGCCGGCCCGCGCCCGGCCTACCGCGCGGAGGCGGCGTTCAAGATCCACGGCGGCTGCGGCCTCATGGGCATCTGCGACGAATCCGGCGCGCTCATGCCCGCCGACCTCGCCGTGCGCGCGATGGCCGTCCAGCGCGACCGCGGCAACGGGCTCGGCGCCGGCTTCGCGGGTTACGGCATCTATCCCGAGCTCCCCGAGCACTTCTGCCTTCACCTGATGCTGCACGACGAGCGCGCCCGCGAGGAGGTCGAGGCGGCGCTCGAGCGCTCGTTCGTGATCGACCAGGCGGAACCCATCCCCACGCGCCACTTCGGCGCCGGCGTGGAGGCGCCGCTCCTGTGGCGCTACTTCGTCCTCCCGGACCCGCATGCGCTCGAGACTCTGGAGATCGGGCCCGAAGACCTCGTCGTTCACACCGTGATGCAGATCAACTCGAGCGTGGACGGCGCCTTCGTGGCCTCCTCCGGCCGCAACATGGGGGCCTTCAAGGGCGTCGCCTTCCCCGAGGAGATCGCCCACTTCTACCGCCTCGAGGAGTACGAGGCCCACACCTGGCTGGGTCACAACCGCTTCCCCACCAACACGCCCGGCTGGTGGGGCGGCGCCCATCCGTTCAACCTGCTCGACTTGTCGATCGTGCACAACGGCGAGATCTCCAGCTACGGCATCAACAGCAGGTACCTGGAGCAGTTCGGCTACAAGTGCTCGCTGGGCACCGACACCGAGGTCATCGCCTACCTCTTCGACCTCATGCTGCGCCGCCACGGCCTGCCGCTCGAGCTGGCCTGCGACGCGCTTGCCAGCCCGCTGTGGAGCGAGATCGACCGCCTGCCGCCGGAGGAGCGCGAGCTCAAGCGCTCGCTGCGCGCCGTGTACGGCCCGGCCATGCTCAACGGGCCGTTCGCGATCGTCCTCGGCTTCAGTGGCGGCATGGTCGCGCTGAACGACCGCATCAAGCTGCGCCCGCTGGTCGCCGCTCGCCAGGGCTCTCGCCTGATGGTCGCCTCGGAGGAGAGCTCCATCCGCGAGGTGCTGGACGCGCCCGACGAAGTGTGGGCGCCGCGCGCCGGCGAACCGGTCATCGCGCGCGTCCGGGGCGCCTCACGGGTCGTGGGGTGAGCGGCATGGCGACGAGCTTCGTCCAGGCCGAGTTCCGCGTGTGCATCGACGACGACCGCTGCCGGCGTTGCGGGCGCTGCGTACAGCAGTGCGGCTGGGACGTCTACACCTTCGACGAGCGCCCCCTGCCGGACGATGTCAAGTGCCGGGCCTGCCACCGCTGCGTCACGTTCTGCCCGGCGCATGCCATCACCATCGAGAAGAGCCCACTGGCCTTCCGCGACAACGCCTCCTGGCAGATCGGCCTGCGCAAGTCCATCTGGCGGCAGGCCGAGACCGGCGGGGTGATGCTCACCGGCATGGGTAACGACAAGCCGTACTTCAGCGTGTTCGACCACCTCGTGCTGGACGCGTGTCAGGTCACCAACCCGTCCATCGACCCGCTGCGCGAGCCCATGGAGCTGCGCACGTATCTGGGCGCCAAGCCGGACGCGGTTGAGGTCGAGGCGGACGGCGCCGGCGGGTTCCGCCTCAAGCCCGGCGCCGGTCTGCGCAACAACGTCGAGCTCGAGACGCCCATCATCTTCTCGCCGATGAGCTACGGATCGGTGTCCCTCAACGTGCACCGTTCTCTGGCGTTGGCCGCCGAGCGTTGCGGCACCCTCATGAACACCGGCGAGGGCGGCCTGCATGCCGACCTGTACCCGTATCAGGATCACGTGATCGTGCAGGTGGCTTCAGGCCGGTTCGGCGTGGACCCCGAGTACCTCAACCGCGGCGCCGCCGTGGAGATCAAGGTGGGGCAAGGCGCCAAACCGGGCATCGGCGGCCACCTGCCCGGCGAGAAGATCGACGAGGACGTCTCCATCACGCGCCGCATCCCCCGCGGCTCGGACGCCATCTCGCCGGCGCCGCACCACGACATCTACTCCATCGAGGACCTGCGCCAGCTCATCTGCGCGATCAAGGAAGCCACCGGCTACAAGCCGGTGGGCGTGAAGATCGCCGCCGTCCACAACGTCGCCGCGATCGCCACCGGTGTCGTCCACGCCGGCGCCGACTATGTGTACCTCGACGGCTTTCGCGGCGGCACGGGCGCGGCGCCGCAGGTGGTCCGCGACCACGTCGGCATCCCGCTGGAGATCGCCATCGCCGTCGTGGACCAGCGGCTGCGTGACGAAGGCATCCGCAACCGCGCCTCGATCATCGCGGCCGGCTCGATTCGCTCGTCGGCCGACATGGCCAAGGCGATCGCTCTCGGGGCGGACGTGGTCGCCATCGGCACCGCGGCGCTCATCGCGCTTGGCTGCCACCTCTGCCAGGGCTGCCACACCGGCAGCTGCAGCTGGGGGCTCACCACGCAGAAGTCTGAGCTTACGCGTCGCCTGGACCCCGAGTGGGGCGCCGAGCGCCTGAGCAATCTCGTGCGCGCCTGGAGCCACGAGCTCA
>JBAXRL010000030.1:0-14525 GCA_037131205.1 Actinomycetes bacterium
GCCCCGCGCCGCGACGGTCTCCTCGGTGGGGGAGCTCACGACGGCGCGCATCGCACGCAGCGCCTTCCTCAAGCTTCTGCGCGAGGAGCCGGCGATCGCCGTCGGCCTGCTGCCTGGGCTCGTCGGCATCGTGCGGGAGCTGCAGGGGACGTAGGTCCTGCCACGCGCTGCGTGGCTCGCGATCGGCGTCTGAAGTACCGTGTCGCAGAGCGACTGGACGATCGCATGTTGTGATCGCCGCGCACTCGCCGCCGGCACGGCGGCGGCCTCAGTGGGCCGGTGCCCATGAGGCGTCCGATCAAGCCCGACGCCCCCGGCGCGGCTCCTGGACGAGCGCTTCCAGCGGGACGTCGAGCCCCGCGCGCAGCGCGCGGATCATGCGCATGCTGAGCGCGAGCTTGCCCGAGAGCACCTCGCAGACCCGGGCGCGACCGCCGACGTAAGGGCCTCTCCCGTCAGAGATGTGCGTGCGGGGCGTTCGTGGACCGAGCGGGCGGTCACGAGACGGTTCCCTCGTAGCCGAGCTTCGTGGGGATCGGGGAGGGGCCGCATCCGCGATGTGTCAACGGGCGCATCCGTGCGTGCAGACATGGCGGGATAGGCCCTCAGGCCTTTGCGTCGATGAGGTGCAGATCCATGCCTTTGATGATCGCCTCGCTGCGGCTGCCCACGGCCAGCTTGCGATAGATCGCCGAGATGTGGTTCTGCACCGTCTTCTTGCTGAGGAAGAGCTCGGCGGCGATCTGCGCCGGGGACCTCGGCGTGGCCAGCAGCCGCAGGATCTCGAGCTCGCGGTCGGTGAGCTCCAGGCGGCGCTGCTCGTAGGCGCCGGGGGCGTAGTCGAGCTGACGGATGCCCTCGCCGAGCTTGGCGGCCACCCCGGTGCTGAGCACCGTGCCGCCGCGGAGCACGACACCGATGGCCGCGTAGAGCTGCTCGGGCTCGGCGTCTTTGGCGACGTAGCCCCGAGCCCCCGCGGAGATGGCGCTGAAGAGCGCGTCGCGGTCCTCGCGGGCGCTGAGCATGACGATCTTGACGTCGTCGCCGCGCGCGGACAGGCGGCGCGCGACCTCGAGGCCGCTCATGCCCGGCATGCCGATGTCGAGGAGCAGCACGCAGCCGGGGTGCTCGGCGACGCACGTGAGCGCCTCGTCGCCGCTCGCGGCCTCGGCGGCGACCACGTAGCCCTCGCCCTCGAGCAGCTGCCGCAGCCCCTGCCGAAAGAGGCCATGGTCGTCGGCGATGATCACGCGTCCCTTATCTGTCATGTGGACCCCACCAGGAGAGAGACGAGGTCGAGATACGTCTCGACCGCGAAGGGTTTGGGCAGGTACCAGGCGCGCCGCTCGCGGACCTCCGCAAGCGCGGCGCCTGCCGCCGGGTCGCCGCTGACCATCAGGATCGGCGTGCCCGCGGGCAGACGCGCGGCGACCTGGACGCCGGTCAGGTCGGGAAGGTGATAGTCGAGGATGGCGCACTCCCAGGTGTGTGACCCGTGCGGCACATCCTTCCCGGCGCCGACGGCGGTCACACCGGCGCCGCAGGCTTCGAGGGCGGCGACAGAGGCGGCGCGCAGGGGCTCGTCGTCTTCGACGACGAGCAGGTCCGCGCCGCGCAGCCGCTCGTGCCGCGGCAGCGGCAGCTCTACCTCGAACACGGCGCCGCCGCCGCGGCGGTCGCGGGCGCCGATGCCGCCGCCGGCCTCCGCGACCAGGCGGCGCACCAGCCAGAGGCCGAGGCCGGCGCCGCTCGACTTGGTGCTGTAGAAGGCGGCGAACACGTCGCCGTCGGGCAGGCCGGAGCCTTTGTCGGCGACGCGCAGATGCACCTTGTCGGCGTCGGCCCTCAGAGTGATGTCCACCGGCCCCTTGCCGCCGCTGACCTCCAGGGCATTCACCACCAGGTTGCCGACCACCGAACGCAGGTCGTTCTCGCCCAAGGCCACGCGCGAGTCGCCGCAGGCGCCTCTGAGCGTGATCACGGACCCCCCGTGGCGGCGTCGCTGCTCGGCGACCACCGCGCGCACGAGAGGCTGCATCTGCGTGAGCGCCGTGCCGCCCACGCGCGCCGCGTCGGGATTGATGGAGTGCATGATGGCGCGGATCCGCTCCAGGCAGTGACGCGTCTGGTCTTTGATGACGTCCAGCTGGTGCATGGCGGCGGGCTGGTCGGCGAGCGCGCGCCGCAGGAGATTCGCGTACAGCTCCACCGTGGCCAGCGGCGACTTGAGCTCGTGCGCCATGGCGCTCGCGATCTGGCCGACCTCGGCGAAGCGCTGAGCCTCGGCGGCGCGGCGTTCCTCGGCGAGGGCGTCGGTGATGTCGGCGAAGAACAGCGCCGCGGCGCCGCCCTCGCCGAGGATGCTCACCGTGTAGCCGAGCGTGCGCGCGCCGGCGGGCGTGGGCGCCTCGATCTGGCGGCGCGTGGCGGCGCGGCCGCTACGCCGCGCTTCGCGCAAGATCGCCGCCAGGGCGGCGAGAGCCGGGGGCGCGGTGGCCAGCGCCTCGAGGTCGCGCCCGACCACAGCATCGACCTCCACGCCGAGGATACCTGCGGCCGCGGGGTTGTAGACGCCCACGCGGCCGTCGTCGTCCACGGCCATGGCCGCGGTCTGCACGTGCTGCAGCACAGTGCCGGCGAGCTCTTCGATGACGCGCCCTCTCTCCAGGCTGTGTGTGGCGCGGCCGGGACGCCGCACAGCAGCGTCGCCCGCCCTCCGTGAGATGGTATCGACAGATGGAGGCGAGGGCTTTAGGAGACGGCTTGCCTGGCGTCGTCGAGCTCGACGACGTCGGTGGTCTCGACAAGACGACGGGCGTCGTCGGGATCGAGCACGCCGGCGCCGTAGCGCTGCGTGTTGGCGGCGCCGGCGGCCAGCGCCTGACACAGGCATTCCGGAAGCTCGAGCTTCTCGAAGCGCGCGCTCACGAAGCCGGCGAGGAAGGCGTCGCCCGAGCCGACGGTGCTCACGACGCTCTGGAGCGGCGCGATGCGCGCCCGGAAGACGCGCTGGCGGCGGCCCACCTGGAAGCGCGCAACGCAGCCATACGGCGTCTTGATGATGGCGTTGCGCGCGCCCATGGCGCAGATGATGGCGGTGGCATCGACGATATCCTGATCGTCGTGAAACTCATGCCCGACAAGATCCTCGGCCTCGCGGAAGTTGGGGACCACGAGGTGCGGGCGGCCCTTCATGCCCAGGCGCAGCGGCTCACCGGCGCTGTCGAGCACGACGAAACACCGGTGGCGGCGCACTCGCCGCATGACGCCGGCATAGAAGTCCTCCTGCACCTTGCGGGGCAGCGAGCCGGCGAGCAGCACGAAGCGCGCACCCTTGGCGAGATACTCGATCTTCTCGAACAAGGCCGTGACCTCCGGCCCCGTGACCACCGGCCCGTACTCGATGACCTCGGTCTGGGTCGTGGTGGTGGGGTCGACGACGGCCGTGGACGTACGCGACTCGCCGCCGATGTGCACGAAGTCGTTGAGCACGTTCTCGCGCTGCAGGCCCTCGACGATCTGCTGCCCGGCGCGGCCGCCCACGAGGCCCGTGGCGACCACCGGCTGGCCGAGCGCCTTGAGGGCGCGGGCGATGTTGACCCCCTTGCCGCCCGGCAGCGTGACGCTCTCTCTGGCGCGGTGCTTGAAGCCGGTCTGGAAGTTGGGCACCGTGAGTGTCTTGTCGACCGCGGCGTTGGCTGTGACGGTGATGATCACGGGGACGTCCCGGGAGCGGTTCGCTGGGCCTTCGTACGAAAGCCGGCGCACTACCCGCGCCGGCCTCATCCACGACATATTATAGCACCTTGCGCGGCCTTGACACCGCGCGGGCGCGGGGGTACGTTTCGTGAGCGTCAATCACGGCGCGTTCCTCGTTAGGTGAGGCTCCGACATACATAGAGGCCGTTGCCCGGAAACGTCCAGAGACGCCAACGGGTAGGACAGGCACTACCGGATCAAGGTTTTGCCCAAGACGGCTGAGGCCCTGACCTCTACGGTATGTTGTGCTAAAGCTGGGACGAGTGAGGATCGCCCTCCTGCTGCGCGCACGGAGCCTTCCGCGAGGAGGGCTTTTGTGTGTCTCGAGGTCGACAGGCCGCGGAGGAGGTGAGGCCGGTGTTCTTTCTGAGCAAGCTGTTGGGCAGCCCCGTGCGGGACGTCGCCGACACGCCGGCCGGCACGGTGCACGACCTCGTGGTCACGACCGCCGGCCACGCGTACCCGCGGGTCACGGCCGTCGGCGTCCGCCGCCGCGGCAAGACCCTGTGTGCGGCGTGGCCGGACATCACCAGCTTCGAGGAATCGGGCACTTTGCTGCGCGTGCCCCGCGCCGCGCTGAGCGCGCGCGAGCTGCTGCCCGACGAGCTGCACCTCTCGGCGACCTTCCTCGACAAGCAGCTCATCGACACCGACGGCCGCAAGGTCATCCGCGTCAACGACATCCAGCTGCTGCGCATGGGGGCCGACGTACACGTCGTCGGCGTCGACATCTCGAGCAGCGCGATCCTGCGCCGCGTAGGGCTCGGCAAGATCAGCGAGCGCCTCGCCATGAGCCGCCAGAACCCGCGGCCGCACCTCATCGACTGGAAGGACGTCGATGTCAAGCACACCGACGACAGCTCGGTGCGCCTCGCGGTCCCCCGCACCAAGCTCGAGCTGCTCCACCCCGCCGACATCGCCGACCTCGTGCACGAACTGTCACCGGAGGAGCGGGCGGCCGTGCTCGACGCCCTCGAGGACGACCTGGCCGCCGACACCTTCGAGGAGCTGCACCCCTCGTACCAGGCGGCGCTGCTCCTCGATCTGCCGGACGACAAGGCCAGCGAGATCCTCAGCGAGATGTCGCCCGACGACGCCGCCGACCTGCTCGCCGACCTGCCCGACGACCGCCGCGCGCACTTCATCGCGATGATGGAGAAGGGCGACGCCGACGATATGCGCGAGCTGCTCAGCTACCCGGAGCACTCCGCCGGCGGCATCATGACCACCGAGTACGCCTGGGCGCGCCTCGACGACACCGCCGAGGAGGCTACGCAGAGACTGCGCGAGCAGGCCGAGCACGTGGAGACCGTCTACTACATCTACGTGGTCGACCGCTCCGAGCACCTGCGCGGCGTGTTCTCGCTGCGCGACCTGCTCACCACGCCGCTCGACAAGAAGGTCCGCGAGTTCATGACCGCGAACCCTGTGGCGGTGTCCACGGCGGCCTCCGAGGAAGAGATCACGGACGTGATCGCGAAGTACAACCTGCTCGCCCTGCCGGTCGTTGACGACGAGGGCGAGCTGCACGGCATCATCACCATCGACGATGCCATCGACCTGGTGCTTCCGCTCGCCTGGAAGAAGCGCCTGCCGAGGATCTTCCATTGAGGAGGCCTCGATGGCGCAGTCTCCACGGAGTGTAGGCCGCCGGCTGGCCGGCCGCATCGGCCGCAGCCGGCTGGCCATCTTCCTCGCGATCCTCGGGCCGGGCCTGATCTCGGCGGCCTCCGACAACGACGCCGGCGGCATCACCACCTGGTCGGTCATCGGCGCCCGCTACGGCTACAGCATGCTCTGGCTGCTCCTGCTCATCACGCCTATCCTCGCCGTCACGCAGGAGATGGGCGCGCGCATGGGCGCCGTGACCGGCAAGGGTCTGGCGGCGCTGATCCGCGAGAAGTTCAGCCTCAAGCTGACGGCGTTCGCGATGCTCGCCCTGCTCGTCGCCAACTTCGGCACGACCGTGGCGGAGTTCTCGGGCGTGGCTGCCGCGTTCAGCCTCGCCCACATCCCGCCGTGGCTGGCCGTGCCACCGGTCGCGGTGGGCGTCTGGCTGCTGGTGACGCGCGGCAACTATCGCAAGGTCGAGCGCGTCTTTCTGGCGCTCACGGCGGTGTACGTCGCCTACTTTGTCGCCGGCATGCTGGCGAAGCCCGACTGGGGGGCGGCGGTCCACGGCACTATCGTGCCCAAGGCCCAGATGAACAGCCTGTGGCTGCTCACGGCGATCGCCGCCATCGGCACGACGATCACGCCCTGGGGCCAGTTCTTCATCCAGGCCTACATCGTCGACAAGCGCATCTCGATCACCCGGTACGTCTACACCAAGGTGGAGGTCTTCATCGGCGCCGTGTTCACCGACGCCATCGACCTGTTCATCGTGCTGGCCTGCGCGGCCACCCTCTACAAGACCGGCATCGTCGTGGAGACGGCCCAGGACGCGGCCCGGGCGCTGGCGCCGCTCGCCGGCCGGGCCGCGTCGCTGCTCTTCGGTTTCGGCCTCCTGAACGTCTCCATCCTGGGAGCGTCGATCCTGCCGCTCACCACCGCCTACGCAGTGTGCGAGGCCTTCGGCTTCGAGAGCGGGCTCGACAAGAAGTGGGACGAGGCGCCGGTCTTCAACGGCCTGCTGTCGGCCTTCATCCTCGTGCCGGCGCTGGTCGCCATCATCCCCCACCTCCCGCTGGTGCAGGTGATGCTGCTCAGCCAGGACGTGAACGGGATCCTGCTGCCCATCATCCTCATCTACGTGCTCAAGATCATCAACGACCCGAAGATCATGGGCGAGCACGTCAACGGGCGCATCTACAACACCATCGCCTGGACGTTCTCGGTGGCCCTGATCGGGCTCTCGGTGACGCTGGTGGCGTCGCCGTTCATCTTCTGAGGCTCAGAAGGGCCTATCCCGGCAGGGATGTGCGTGCGGGGCGTTCGTTGACCGAGCGGGGCGGTCACGAGACGGTTCCCTCGTAGCCCAGCTACGTGGGGATCCGGGGAGGGGCCGCATCCGCGATGTGTCAACGGGCGCATCCGTGCGTGCAGACGTGGCGGGATAGGCCCTCAGGTGCCGTCCTCGCGCTCGTGGGAGCGCGGCTCGATGTGCACGAGCACGTCGGAGTTGGGCACGCACGCACGGATGTCGGCGGCGATGTGCTCGGCGGTCTCGTGCGCCGCGGCCACGGTCAGGGTCTCGTCGACGGTGATGTGCAGGTCGATGTGCCGCCGGCTTCCGGCCTGGCGGGCGCGCAGCTTGTGGTAGCCCCAGATGAGATCGCCGCGGTGCTCGGTGACGCAGCGGCGGATCTCCTCGAGCTCCGCCTCGGGCAGCGTCTGGTCGAGCAGCACCTTGGTGGACTGCACCACGAGCCGGTAGCCCGTGCTGATGATGAGCACGGCCACGGCGATGGCGGCGATGGGGTCGATCAGCTCCCAGCCGGTGAGCTTGACGAGCAGCAGACCGCCGGCCACGCCGAACGACGTGTAGACGTCGGTGAGCAGGTGGGCGGCGTCGGCCTCGAGCGCCGCCGACTGCGTGCGCCGGGCGACCGGGTAGAGCACCTTGCGCGAGACCACGAGGTTGACCACGCCGGAGACGACCATCACGCCGACGCCCAGCCAGATGTGGTCGATGTGCGGCGGGCCGTGGACGATCTTGAGGATGCCCTCGTAGATGATCACGCCGGCGGCGGCGATGATGAGCAGGGCCTCGATGACGCCGCTCAGGTTCTCGACCTTCTCGTGGCCGTAGTGATGGTGGAGGTCGGGCGGCACGGCGGCCTTGCGCACCGAGTAGAAAGCGATGATCGCGGCCACGAGGTCCGAGCCCGAGTGCAGGGCCTCCGAGATGATCGCGATGGAGCCCGACATGACGCCGGCCACGAGCTTGAAGGCGATCAGCGCCGAGTTGGAGGCGATGGAGACGGCCGCGGCCCGCGACTTGAGGCGGTGGTTGGTCAGGTCGCTGTGAGGGTCTCGCGCCCCAGGATCGTCAACCCCCATCGTGCAAGCCCTCCCGTCGCAACCCTTCGAGAAGGGCTCTGCCGGCCAGGGCGCGGTGGCTGGCCTGGTCCTTGTCGGCCTGTGGCCACTGGGCCACCGTGAGATCCGACCCCTCGGGGACGAAGACGGGGTCGTAGCCGAACCCGCCCGCACCGCGCGGCGCCGTGGCGATGGCCCCCCACCAGTGCCCCGTGGCCGTGTATTCTGTCAGGTCGGGGCCGATGGCGACAACAGAGCAGACGAAGCGCGCCCGGCGGGCGCGCGGGCCGGCGCAGCCGGCCATCTCGCGCAGGAGGCGCGCCACGTTGGCGGCGTCGGCGCCGGGCCCGTCCACGCCCGCGTAGCGGGCGCTGGTGACGCCCGGCGCCCACCCCAATGCTTCGACCTCGAGGCCGGAGTCGTCGGCGAGGTAGAAGAGGTCGGGCGGGCCGGCGGCCGCAGGCGGGCCGGCCGCAAGCGCCCGCGCCAGCCCGAGCGCCTTGTCGCGAACGTTGGCCGCGAACGACTCGACGTCTTCGGGGGGCAGCTCGACCCACGCCGGCATCTGCAGCACTTCGAACGGCGCCAGGATCTGCTGGAGCTCGCCGAGCTTGTGGCGGTTGCCGGTGGCCAGCATGAAGCGCACGCCGCCCGCCCTCAGCCCAGCGCCTCGACGGCCGCCGTTTGCGCGGCCGCCTGGGCGGCCGCTCCGGCGGCGGCCAGATCCAGCATCTCATCCAGCGTCTCGCGCGCGTACGGCTCGCCCTCGGCGGTGGCCTGCACCTCGACGAGCTTGCCCGCGCCGGTCATGACCACGTTCATGTCGATGGCGGCGGCGGAATCCTCCTCGTAATCCAGGTCGAGCAGCGTGCGGCCATCGACGACGCCCACGGAGATGGCGGACAGCGAGTCGAAGAGCGGCACTTCGTTCAGGCCGAGCAGGTCCTTGATCTTGAGCGCGACCTGATACACGGCCACGTAGGCGCCGGTGATGCCGGCGGTGCGCGTGCCACCGTCGGCCTGGAGCACGTCGCAGTCCACGGCGATGGTGCGCTCGCCGACGATGCCGAGGTCGACGACGCTGCGCAGGCTGCGGCCGATGAGCCGCTGGATCTCCATGGTGCGCCCGGACTGGCGCCCGCGCACCGCCTCGCGGGCGGTGCGCGTGGGCGTGGCCCCGGGCAGCATGCTGTACTCAGCGGTGAGCCAGCCGCGGCCGGAGCCGCGCAGCCAGCGGGGTACGCCGTCGCTGAGCGAGGCGGTGCAGAGCACGATCGTGTCGCCGAGCGCGATGCGCGCCGAGCCGGCGGCGAACTTGGCCACCGCCGGCTCGATGCTCAGCGGCCGCAGCTCGTCGGCGTTGCGTGTTGTCCTCAAGATGGTCCTCCCCGGCCGCCGCGGCGGTCTCGCGCGGCCGTCAGGCCGCCGGTAGCGTGAGTCCGAACAGGTCGCCGCGGCGCTTGACGAGCACGAGCAGCGCCGCGCCGCCGGTGGCCATCACGGCTGCTTCACCGGCGGCCACCCAGACGGCGCTGGCCCAGAACGGCAGGTCCAGCACCAGCGCCAGCATGGCCCCGACGCCGAAACCATTGACGACCACGGGCGCCACGAGGGCCAGAAATCGCGGCCCGAGGCGATGCATCAGCGACGCCGCGACCAGCGTCAGCAGGGAGCCCATGACGACGTCGACGATCACCATCGGGCTGCCGAGGTTGCCCAGGGCCGTGCCCATCGTGAGGCCCACCACGGCCGCCGGATCGACGCAGGCGAACACCAGCAGAGCCTCGGAGACGCGGAACTGCAGCGGCCCGTACGACAACGCATTGAGACCGGGCGCCAGGGTGAGAACCGCGTAGAGCGCGGCGTACAGCGCGGCGCGCACGAGCAGGCGGGCGCTCATGGCGCGACGAGGGCGCCCAAGGCGTCGAGCGAGAGCTTGCGGACGCGCGTGAGCGGCATCTGCAGAAAGCGCGCGCCGACGCTGCGAAAAGCCTCGACGTCGCCGGTGGCGTAGAAGCGGTACGAGCCCACGCGGTCGTCGGCGGGTCTGGCGAGGCCCCGCCGCCGGAGGATGCCTTCGACCTCCAGGGCGATCTCGGTGGCCGGGTTGACGAGCGTGACGTCGCGCCCCAGAAAGCGCTGCAGCATGGGCGCGATGAGCGGGTAGTGCGTGCAGCCCATGATGACGACGTCCGGGCGCTTTGCCTTCAGCGGCGCGGTGAAGCCGCGCACCGCGTCGGCGAGCGCCTGGCTGGCCACGTCGCCGTCCTCGATGAACGAGACGAGGCCGGGGCAGGCCTGCTGATACACCTCGGCGCCCTCGTCCAGACTGCGGATGGCGCGCGGGTAGGCGCCGCTGGCCACGGTGGCCGCGGTGGCGAGCACGCCGATGCGGCGGTACCGCGACGTCTGCACCGCCGCCCGCGCGCCCGGCATGACCACGCCCACGATGGGCGTGGAGAAGCGCTCCTGCAACAGCGGCAGCGCCGCCGAGGTGGCCGAGTAGCAGGCCACGACGACCAGCTTGACCGGCACGGTCTCCAGAAACGCCGTGAGCTGCCGCGCATAGACCTCGAGCTCCGCGCGGGACTTCTCGCCGTAGGGGAAGCGCGCCGTGTCGCCGACGTAGGCGAAGTTCTCGCCGGGCAGGGTGACCAGGCATTCGTGGAGCACGGTGAGACCGCCCATGCCCGAGTCGAACATGCCGATGGGCAGGGCGGCGGGGTCGTGAGTGTCTGTGGAGGGGCTGGTCATGGGCGCGGGGCGCCGGGACGGCGCCCCGGTAGTATCCCCCACCGCGCGCGGCGCTGTCCAGATGGGCCGGGCGCCTCGCCGGCGCCTCGCCGGCGCCGTTGCCCGCGCAGACAACGCCAGAAGTCAAGTGGCGGCGTTGCCGTTCCGATAGAGCTCGTGAGAGAGGAGGCGGACCCGGGCGGCGCCGGGGCGCGGATATGAGCAACGACGAAGATCAGCGGATGGAGCTCTTCATCTTCCCCGACGGCACTGCCGTCGAGGTGATCGTGTTCGCGCCGGCGAGCACCCCATCGCAGGCCTCTTCCGCTCCGGCGCGCGCGCGCGCCGCCGGCCCGGCCGCGCGAGAGGCGCAGACCGACGCCAAGCCTACGGCGACGCAAGCGCCGCCGCCCGTCGGGCAGGAGCCGCGCGGAGCGGCCCACGAGTGCCCCCTCTGCGGCTGCGACCTCGTGCATCCGCTGGACTGGGAGCGCAACCGTGAGGCGAGCTGGAACCTCGTGCTGCGCTGCCCCAACTGCGAGACGCAGCGCCGCGTCGTCCTCGGCCGCGAGGGCGTCGAAGCCTTCAATCGCGAGATCTACCTCGGCGCCAAAGTGCTGGCCCGCGAGGCCGACGCCATGACCAGGCGCAACTTCGCGGAGGAGGCGGCGAAGCTCGTCGAGGCCCTGGCTCTCGACCTCATCCTGCCGATGGATTTCTAGCGGCTCCCCCGCCGCTGTTCGTCAACCAGACCCCCGCGACGACCACCACAGCAGCCACCGCCTGCCCCGGCGTGAAGCGCTCGCCGAGCAGCGCGTAGGCGCCGGCCACGGCGACGATGGGCGTCAGGTTGATGAACACGGCCACCTCGCTCGCGGCGATGAAGCGGAACGCGTAGTTGAGCAGCAGGAAGGCCGTGATGGAGCACACCATCGTGAGAAACAGCAGCCCGCCGGCCGCGGCGGGCGTCGGCTGCCGCACGCCCACGAGCAGAGCTTCCGCGACCGCGAGCGGGAGCATGAACAGCGCCCCGAAGAGGTTCTGAAAGGTCGTCACGAAGAGCGCGGGGCGACTCACCATCATGCGCCGGGCAAGGATGCTGTACACGCCCGCCGACAGCGAGGCGGCGAGCACCAGGAGGTTGCCGACGAGGTGGCCGGCGAGCCCGCCGCCCGCGCCGCTCCCGCCGCCCGCGGCGCCGCCGAGCAGCACCAGCGCGGCGATGCCGGCGAATGAGAGCGCGATGCCCGCCCACTGCCGCGCCGTGGTGCGCTCGCGCAGGGTGAACGCGTTCAGGATGACGACGAACAGCGGGATCGTGGCGATGAGGATGGCGGCCTCGGAAGCGCTGGTGCGGGCGATCCCCAGGTTCTCGAAGCTGAAGTACACGGTGAGCGAGACAAAGCCCAGCAGCGCGAGGCGGCCGAGCTCCGCGCGTGAGACCCGCACGCGGCCGAAGCGCAGCCGCCACACCACCCAGAGGATGCCTCCGGCAAGGGCGAAGCGGAGCAGCGCGAGCAGCAGCGGCTCGAAGCCTCGCAGGGCGTACTTGGTGGCCACGAACGAGAGCCCGAAGGCCACGGTCATGCCCACGGCGGCGGCGTAGGCCGAGGCGGGAGGGCGCGAGTGCATGCGGCAAGACCAGCGCAGGGTCAGGGGGTGCGCGGACGCGGTGAGGGAAGGTGGTGCACGGTCGAGTCCCTCGACGTGGCGTTGACGCTACAGAGGCCGATGGCCTATTCCGCGCACACCGAGCGCAACGAGCCTTTCGACCAGGCGCTGCGTATCGATGTCCTGCACCCTGCAGGCGTCCGCGTTCGCAAGCGCGGCGCCCACACCGACGCTCTGCCCCATCGCCATGCACTGCGGCATGCCTCTCCCTGTCGCGAATGCCTTGGCGTCCACGGACCGCGCCCGCCCGGCGAACAAGAGGTTCTTGATCTTCTGTGGGACCAGCGTCCGAAACGGGATGGTGTAGTACTCACCCTGCGGCAGCGCCGCCTCATGCGAATAGTGGCTCGTGCTCTCGTCTCTGAAGACCTCATCCAGAGGGCTGTCACAAGCCACGATCCCGTCTTCGAACCTGGTCGCTGCCGCCACATCCGCGAAAGTCAATCGATACAGACCCTCCAGCCTCCGGGTTTCGCGGACGCCTACCGTCGGCCCAACGTAGCTCAGATGGCTCTTCTCGAAGCCCGGCATCTCTTCCCTGCAGAACCTCGCCAGATGCATCACCTGGCGCCGTGCTTCTTGCGTTCCCCTCGCCACGCTACGACTGTGGGTCCCATCGACACCTGTCACGGTGACCGTATTGAAGAACACCGTGCCGTCTCTGAACCCTTTGAGCATATATATCTGCGGAAGTGTTCCTGGTAGTCTGCCTTCTGCGATCCCCATCTCTGCATATCTCGTAAAGTAGGGGTCTGAGCTCTCTGCGAATGCTCTATCCCAGTCTACATTCTCCATGAAGAACGTAAGGGTGGCGCCCATCATCAGGCCTTTGTTGTCACCCAGTTGACTTGGCACACCGGCTGCCGCGGCAACGTCTCCGTTCCCCGTACAATCGATGTACATTCTGGAGACAAAGTCGTCGCATCCTTGCGCGTGTACGACTTCCACACGACTGATGGAATCATCTGCTACGTGCGTATTGCAGGGGATATGATTGAAGAGCACTTCAACGCCTGCTTCGGCGAGCATGTCATACAGAGCAGAGAGCGCGTATTCGTAGTCATACACCACTTCATCGCCGAAGTTCGCCAGGCTGCACGCTCTGCGTTCCGCCACCGGCGGATCGTGATGATAGAGGCGGCTCACGAGCTCCTCGAAAAACCCGCCGATGCTCTTGTCGCAGGGGTATCCTGACCCCAACATCATGCCGGGACAGGATGACATGACGCCACCGACCACGTTCTGCAGTTCGATCAAGTAGACCTTCTGCTGCTCTCTTGCAGCGGCAATGGCGGCGGCGATGCCTGCTGGACCTGCGCCAAAGACCACGACGTCCGCCTCATACGTGGTGCGAAAAGGTTTCACGATCACTCCCTGCTTTCACTCATGCCCAAGACGCTCCCGCGGTTCAGAAGATCCGCACCCCCTGATTCTTGAGCGCGCTCTGGACTCGTGCGATGTCCACCGGGCTCGTGCTCCCGCCGTCCCTGAGAGGCACGGCGGCGGCCACACCGGCCGCCTGCCCCGTCACGGTACAGCACATCTGACCGCGGATCGCGGCGTGCGAAACCTTGTCGCCGGCGACGCAGCGCCCAGCGACCAGCAGGTTCCCGACGTCCCGCGGAACGAGGATCCCGTAGGGCGCCTGGAAGTAGCGACCCGTGGTGGGCGGGCTGAGGACGCCGTACCCGTCGATGAGCTCGGGGAAGATCCCGATCGAGTCGTCAAATCGCGCCTGATCGCGCACATCCTGCGCGGTGATGTCGTAGCGGCCCACGATCTTCCTCGAGTCGCGCGTGCCCAGGGTCATGCCGAAATCCCTCAAGCGAGCGTTTTCGAACCCGGGCGCGTAGCGCCGAAGGGCCTCGATCGCCAGGAGCGCCTGGCGTCGACCCTCGATCTCTCCACGCGTGAGATCCCTCACATCCGTGCAGTCAAGACCGTTCATGAACACCCTGTTGAGACAGGTCGCCTCTCCCCCATCGGCGATGCGCCCCCAGGCGCCGGCGATGCTCTTCATGCTCTCGGGCGCGTTGTTCAAGCTCGACGCCGATCCCCTCAACGTCGATGGCGCCCTCGTGCCGATACCAGGCGATGGTCTCGGCGCCGACCTGCGAGACAGCGCCCCCAAAGCACCCGTAGCGATCGACCAGGGCAGTCTGCGCACCTTCGCGCGCGGCGCCGATGAAACGGCGCGGCCGAGGCTGTCCCGCGGCGCTCCGGTCCAGGCGCACCCGCGGCGACGCGGCCCGCGATTTGCGCGTCCGCCGCGCGCCTGGTCGCGTCTGTCGGGAGCCTGAGGCGCAACCACCATGCGGGGCGCCGGTAAGGGCCTATCCCGATAGGGATGTGCGTGCGGGGCGTTCGTGGACCGAGCGGGG
>JBAXRL010000031.1:0-14149 GCA_037131205.1 Actinomycetes bacterium
GCGCCGCCGAAGGTGGTCATGTGCGGCCGCGACCCGGCCCACGACGTGGTGCTCGAAGACGGCCGCGTCGGGTTCACCAACTTCGGCGAGGGCATCCAGGTGGTCGATCCATACACCGGCGAGCTGCACGAGTCGCTCAAGCAGGACGTCGCCGACTGCACGAGGATCATCGACGCCCTGCCCGAGATCGACGTCGTGGAGCGGCCGCTGGGCGCTCACGACGCGCCGCCCGATACTGCCGCTCTGCACAACGCCGAGGCGATCTTCAGCAACACGACGAAGCACGCCACCATCGGCCCGCTTTCGGGCTTCTGCGCGCGCAAGATGATCGACATGGCGGCGGCCATCGTCGGCGGGCACGACCAGCTGCGCAAGCGGCCGATCGTCTCGTTTCTCACCTGCCCGGTGAGCCCGCTCAAGCTGGTCGCCGACGCCTGTCGCATCATCATCGAAGGTGTGCGCGCCGGCGTGTCGGTCAACGTGCTCTCGATGGCGATGGCCGGAGGCTCCTCGCCGGTCAGCCTCGCCGGCACGCTCGTCTCGCACAACGCCGAAGTGCTCGCCGGCATCACGCTGGCGCAGCTCACGGTGAAGGGCGCGCCCGTGATCTACGGGTCGTCGACGACCGCCATGGACCTGCGCTTCGCCAGCGCCTCGGTGGGCAGCCCCGAGTGCGCCATGATCGGCGCCGGCGTCGCCTGCCTGGCGCGCTTCTACCTGCTGCCCAGTTGGGTGGCTGGTGCGTAGGGCGATTCCAAAGTGGCGGACGCCCAATCCGGTCACGAGAAGACACTCACCAGCCTTTTGCCGGCGTTGGCAGGGGCCAACCTGATCTACGGGCTGGGGATGTTGGAATCGGGCGTCACCATCGACTACGCGCAGCTCGTCATGGACGCCGAGCTGGCGCGCATGGTCAAGTTCTGCGTGCCGGGGATCCCGGTCAGCGACGAGACGCTCTCGGTGGACGTCATCGCCGAGGTGGGTCCGTTCAGCGACTTTCTCTCGCACGACGACACCTACAAGGGCATGCGCGGGCAGTCGCGCTCGACGCTCATCGACCGGAGGGTCCGCGAGGAGTGGGCCGCATCCGGATCGACGACGCTGTACGACCGCTCGCTCGCCGAAGCCCGCAGGATCCTCGAGACGCACGTGCCCACGCCGCTGTCCGACGAGGTGGCGGCGAAACTTAAGTCGATAATCCGTGAGGCAGAAGAGGAATTGGGAGTGCGCTGACGCGTTGGACGGTGTAGTGTTCGGTCTGGCGCCCGGCCGCAGACGGCGGCGCGCCCGCCCGAGCAACGCCATCCAGGAGTGACGATGTCAGACAGCAGCAAGCAGATCGGCGCCGGCCGGGTGAGCTTCCTCACCGAGGAGCAGAAGCAGCGCATCTACCACACCGCCCTCGGCATCCTCGCCGACATCGGCATGGTCGTCCTCCACGAGGAGGGCGAGGCGGTCATGCTCGCCGGCGGCTGCACGAAGGACGCCGACGGCCTCGTCCACGTCTCCTCCGCGCTGGTCGCGAAGGCGCGGGAGTCGGTACCGGCGAGCTTCGTCGTCTACGACCGCGCCGGCGAGCCGGCGATGGACCTGGGCGGGCTGCGGGCCTACTTCGGCAACGGCTCGGACGTCATGCACCTGCACGACCTCGAGACCGGCGAGCGCCGCCTCGCCAGGCTCGAGGACGTCGGCGAGGCGGCGCGACTCTGCGACGCGCTGCCCGACATCGACTTCGTCATGTCGGGCGCCTACCCGGACGGCATGGACGCGCAGGAGGCCTACCCGCGGCAGTTCCGCGCCATGATCGCGGCCACCACCAAGCCGCTGGTGATGACCGCCGGCGGCGTCGAGACCGTCGACCCCATGTACCGCCTCGCCTGCGAGGTGCGCGGCGGCGCCGACGAGCTCCGCGCCAAGCCGTACTTCGTCATGTACAACCAGCCGGTCAGCCCGCTGAAGCACCCCTTCGAGACGGTGGACAAGCTGCTCTACTGCGCCGACCGCGGCATCCCCTCGACCTACTGCCCCTCGCCGGTCGCCGGGGGCACCGCACCGATCACCACGGCCGGCCAGATCACACTCGGCCTCGCCGAAGCGCTCTTCGGTCTCGTCATGCACCAGCTCCGGGCTCCCGGCGCTCCGTTCGTCATCGGGCAGGGTCCCAACACCCTCGACATGGCGACCTCGCAGTCGTCGTATAACTCGCCGGAGTTCGTGCGCGCCTACGCCTGCGAGGTCGAGATGGCCAAGTGGCTGGACATCCCCAACTGGGGCTTCAGCGGCCACACCGACGCGCAGGTCGTCGACGCCCAGGCCGGCATGGAGGCCGACGAGATCACCAAGCTCTCCATGCAGCTGGGCGCCAACCTCAACCACGACGTCGGCTACATGGACTTCGGCCTCTCCGGGTCGCTCGCCGAGGTCGTGCTGGTGGCCGAGCTCATCGCCCGCAACCGGCGGCTGCTCGCCGAGATCGAGGTCTCGGACGAGACCCTGGCCGTGGACGTGATCAAGGCCGTCGGTCCCGGCGGCGACTACCTCGGCCAGCGGCACACGAGGCGCCACCTGCGCGGCAGCCAGTGGCGCGCTCAGCTCCTCAACCGCGCGAGCCACGACCGCTGGCTCGAGGGCGGCGGGCTGGACGTCACCGAGAAGGCTCGGCGGAAGGCGCGCGAGCTGCTCGCGACGCACGAGGCTCCCGCGCTGCCGGCGGAGCTCATCGCGCGGCTCGACGCGGTGGCGCCGGCCGGCTGAGAGGCTGTGCTCGGCCGCCCGGCCGCCCGGCCGCGCGGACGCCGGCTTCGAGCGGACCCGATTTGACTCGGGGCCGTCCCTTGGTAATCCTTCAGATCCTATGACACGCGACCCCAGCAACGGCCACGAGCCGCCGGTCATCGATCCGGCACGAGCCTTTCATCCCACGGCTCTGCGCATCCTCGAAGCGGCCAAGCGGCTGCTGGTCGACCACGGTTTCGAAGCAGTCACCCTGGAAGCCATCGCCGCTGAAGCCGGGGTCAACAAGGCAGCGACCAGGTACTACTTCGGCAGCAAGTCGGGCCTGCTCAGTGCGATGGTCGACGAGATCGTGCTTGACGAGTGCGCCTCGATCGCCAGCGATGTCGGCGCCGGTCTGTCCGACGAGGAGCGTATCGATACGTTCGTCGAGAACATCAGGCGCATGACGCGTCACGTCGATGGGTACAGCGGCTTCTTCGACATCCTCCCGCACGCCGTCCGCGACCGCCATCTGCGCTCGCGGATGGTGTACCTCTACGACGTCTGGTACGACTGGAACATCGAGTGGCTGGGGTTCGAGGGGCTCTGGAGCCATGAGGTCGATGACGAGTTGCGTAGCTTGGGGACATTCACGGCCGCCGTTGCCGACGGGATGGCGGTCCAGGCGATGATCCATGGCAAGGACTACGACCCGGAGCCGGTGCTGCGCACCCTGCGCGCGTTCCTTGTCGACGTGCGCGCCCGCATGAAGGCGGCCGCACGGGCGAGCGGCGGCGGCGAGCATCCGGTCGGAGCTTCCGCCGGCGACCCGGGATCCGCCTCCTCGCGCGGCGACCGCGCGCCGCACGAAGACTGACGCCCACGCGGCGAGTTGCAGTCGTCGAGCGCGCCGACAGCCCGGCGGACCCTTGTGTACATGAGGCCCTCATGGTAGCGTCCGGCAATCTCACCCATCCGGATGAGTAGGCCGCATCATTGGTCCACTCACTCTGACGAGCGAGCCGAGTCGGAGTCGGGAGGCTTCGGACCTCCCCGATTCGCCACTGACGCACAGGGGGTGCAGCTTGGCCGAGATCCAGACGCGCATGGGCGACGGCTACAGCGTGTCGATGACTCGCGAGGAGGTCCGCGAGGATCTTGTCGCCGGGTCCGCCGACGCGGCCAGGAGGGGCAAGATCCCCGTCCTCCAGCCCGACGAGCTTGACTACCTCTTCGAGATGTTCGCGAGCCCCACGCGCATCTGGGGCGTGGAGCGCGGCCACGAGGCGGTGCTCAGCAAGGACGGCTCCACCAACTCGCTCTATTCCGCACAGCTGTCGTCTGGAGTGGGTCTGCCCCTCTCCAGAGAGCAGGCGTTCCGCACTTTCGAGCGTGCCTTCGGCTTCGACACCATGGAGATCGGCCACACCGACTACTCGGTGAAGCCCGCCAAACCCATCGTCGTGCTCGAGCAGAACCACGTGGAGGCCGTTCTGCACACGACGATCATCCCGGTGTTCTACGGCTTCATGCCCAACCTGGGCTTGTACTACCAGCCGGACGGGCCGTTCCCGAACCCTTCCGACCTGCTTCCGAGGGGCCAGATCGCCGAGGCGCGCGCGGCCACCGAAGAGGCTCTGGAGACCTGCTACAACGACCTCGTCTGGATGACCGGGAAGATGGACGAGGTGGGCGCCGACGGCATCAACTACGACACCACGGCCTCGACCGGCGACGGCGAGTTTCTCGCCACGCTGCGCGCCGTCGAGTGGGCGGCCAACAACACGAACCTCGCCGTCGAGGTCGGCATGGCGGCCGAATGTGTGCTGGGCTTCCACGGCCGGCTCGAGTACAACGGCAAGCGCCTCGCCGGCATGTGGCCGCACCAGCAGATGGAGGTCGTGCAGGAGGCTGGCGCACACATCTTCGGCCCGGTAGTCAATACCAACTCGCGCAAGAGCACGCCATGGAACCTGGCGCGCGCCATCACGTTCGTCAAGGCCTGCACCAAGGACGCGAAGATCCCCATCCACCCCAACGTGGGCATGGGCGTCGGCGGCGTGCCGATGTTCGAGATCCCGCCGATCGACGTGGTCACCCGCTGCAGTGCTGCGATGGTCATGATCGGCAAGGCCGACGGCTTGTAGGTGGGTACGGGCGACCCCACGGGGATGTCCATCAGCCACGCCCTCGCCTCGTCAATGGGGGGCATCCGAACTGCCGGAGATCTGGTAGCCCGGATGCAGCTCAGCAAGAAGATGAGGCTCGACGAGGCCAAGCGGTACGTGGCCGACAAGCTGGGCGTCAGCGTCATGGACCTCTGCGACTCGACGGTCATGCGCCGTCTGCGCGAGGATCTCGACATCGGTGTCATCACCGCCGTGGCCGGCGCCGCCAAAGGGCTCGAGGCCAAGGCACGCATCGCGGACCTGCTCGGCGTGCGCATCAACTGCGTCGAGCGGCTCAAGAGCAAGATGGGTCTCTGAACGAAAGGCCGCCCGCGGCGGCGCAGCCCGACAAGGTAGAAGGGGGACGAGTCAGTGGCGACCAAGGACGAAGAACGGAAGGAGCTTGAGGCCCTGCTGGCCGAGCGGCTCAAGCTCGCCGACGACCCGAGCTACGAAGGTGAATTGCTCTCGAGCCGAGACCACCTCATCCTGTTCACGGTCGGGATCATCGTCCCGATCGTCCTGCTCGCGATCGGGTGGGTGCTGAAATGAGCGCGTCGAATGGCGAGGCGACCGCCACACCACAGGCGAAGGCCTCAATCGAACGCGAGGCTCTGCATCAGGCGGCGGAGGGCAGCTGGCCCGTCCTGCCGCAGGAGCGCAACTGGGGCACTCTCGGCCTGTACGCCGTGACGCTCAGCGCGGGCATCGCCGCCTGGAGCTACTCCATCGGCGGGGCGGTATCGTGGTACCTCAACGCGACCATGGGCACGTTCGCGATGATCGCCGGGGCGCTCGTGGGCATGTACTTCGTGACGCTGGCGGCGATGCCGATCAGCGTGAAGTACGGCATCGACACGATCGCGGCCTGCAAGCCGCAATACGGCAGCTACGGCTCCGCCTTCGGCATCGCCGCGCAGTACCTGTCGATCGTCGGGTGGAACTGCATCCTGATCATCCTGCTGGGACGCGCCACGGCCAACATCCTGGTCGCGGGAGGCGTCATCGGCGAAGGGTCGGTCTACCTCATTTCGGTGATCGTCACGCTCATCACCCTGGCGATCGTGTACTGGATGGTGGTCGGCGGCGCCGACTCCGTACGCAACAACTCCGTGTGGATCGCCTTCGCGGTGGTCCTCGCCGGCATCCTGGTGCTCGTCGTCCTGCTCGTCAAGGAAGGCTGGGGCACCGTCTCCGCGGGCAAGCCCGCCTACGCCTCCGGCGATCTGCACCTGGACTTCACGCTCGGCTTCGAGATCCTCGTGGCCACCGTCCTCTCGTGGTGGCCGTACATGGGCGGCGTGATGCGCATGGGCAAGAGCAGTCGCCAGGCCATGATGCCCGCCATGATCTGCCTGGGCATGGTCACCGGCGTCATCGCCCTGATCGGCCTCTACGCCAGCCTCGCGGTGGGCGACCCCGACCCGTCCGTGTTCTTCGTGGACGTGCTCGGCCTCTGGATGGGCGTCGTCGCCATCGCCTTCATCGCCCTGGCCAACATCGGCACGGCCATCGTCGGCATCTACGCCTCAGCCATCGGCCTCAAGCAGATCCCGGCCCTGCAGTACCGGCTCAGCTACCGCTGGACGATCCTCATCGTCATGGCGCCGGTCATCGCGGTCTGCGCATTCCTCCAGAACCCGTTCATGGACCACATCCTCACGTTCATGTACTTCCTGGGACTCGTGTTCGCGCCCATCTGCGCCGTGCAGATCGTCGACTACTACGTCTTCCGCAAGAACGTCCTGCACCTGCCGTCTCTGTACGATTACTCGAGCAAGGGCAGGTACTTCTTCTGGGCCGGCGTGAACCCCGCCGGCTTCATCGCCACCGCAGTCGGCTTCGCCGTCTACTACTGGCTCCTGAACCCGGTGACGTATGCGCAGCACTTCCCGTTCAAGTGGGTCAGCGCGTCCATCCCGACCATCGTCGTCACCGGCATCGTGTATGCGCTGCTGACCAAGTTCTGGATCATCCCCATGAAGAAGGGTGGCTACGGCCTCGAGAAGACCTGACCGAGGCAGCGGACCCGGCGACGGGCGACGCGAGAGCGTCGCCCGTCGCCGGGGGCCACGGAGTCGGCAGCGCCGCCGGCGCGTCGCTCCAGACAGGCCGATCTGGCGCGCCGCGGTCACCGCGGCTCTTGAGGTGGCAGATGGAGAGTGAGCAGAACAAATCAATCGAGGTCACGTTGCACCTCCACCCTCACCTCATGCGCTACAGGCCAAGGGTCGGCGCTTCTGGACCACAGTCGGTCGCGGTCCCCGCTGGAACCACCGTGGGCGAGTTGCTCACGGGGATGTGTGGACTCCCCGCCAAGCTACAGTGCTTCATCGCCCTCAACGGGCGCCGGGTGAGCCCGGTCGACCTCCTGCACGACGGGGATCGAGTGCGTATCTTCATGCCACTGTCAGGAGGCTGACTGCCGTCAGGCAGTCAGCCCGATACACTCAAGGAGGCGATTCGCCAGTGAAGCCCCAGCTCGTCGTGAATCCGGACAGGTGCACAGGATGCAGAGCTTGTGAGACCGCCTGTTCCTTCGCGCACTACGAGGAGTTCAACCCGCAAAGGTCGGCCGTCCGGGTAAGCATCTTCACCGAGCAGTGCTTCTTTCTGCCGGTAGTCTGCCTGCAGTGCAGCGATCCCGCCTGCGTGGCCGTGTGCCCGTCGGGAGCGATGCACGCCGACGAGATCAACGGTGGCTTCGTGGTGCTCGTCGACCGCGAGCGCTGTGTCGGCTGCCACATGTGCGTGCTCGCCTGTCCCTTTGGCTGCGTCGAGGACGACGGCGCGAGCAGCGTACGCAAGTGCGACCTCTGCGACGGGGACCCCGCCTGCGTGCAGGCATGCGCGACGAAGGCCCTCGACTACAGCGGGGTCAACTCTCTCGCGAGCACCCGGCGCAAGGCGCTGGCGGAGCGAATGAGGCTCGAGGAAGGGTGGCGGTGATGGCGCGCGCGACTGCGTTCGGAGGCTGGCAGGGCAGGCTCCTCCGGGTCGATCTGGAACGAGGCACGGCGAGCAGCGAGCCCATCGATCGCGCCGTTCTCGAGAAGTACGTGGGCGGACGTGGGCTCGGCGTGTGGTATCTGAGCCAGGAGGTCGACCCCACCGTCGACCCGCTCAGCCCCGACAACAAGCTCATCTTCGCGACCGGACCGCTGACGGGGACCAGCGCGCCGGCGGGCAGCCGGCAGATGCTGGTGACCAAGTCCCCGCTGACCGGGGCGGTCGCCACATCGAACACCGGCGGCTACTTCGGCGCCGAGCTGAAGTTCGCGGGCTACGATGTGGTCATCGTCGAGAAGGCGGCCACCGCTCCGGTCTATCTCTGGATCGAGGACGACCGCGTGGAGCTCCGCTCGGCCGAAGACGTGTGGGGGCGGGAGGTCAGCGCAACGACCCACATTCTGGTGGATGAGACTCACGAAGAGGCCAAGGTCATGTGCATCGGGCCGGCCGGCGAGAACCTCGTGAAGATCAGTTCCATCATGAACGACATGGGCCGGGCGGCCGGGCGCTCGGGCGTGGGCGCCGTGATGGGGTCCAAGAAGCTCAAGGCCATCGTGGTGCGGGGCACGCGGGGGATCCGTGTCGCCGATCCCGCCGGCTTCGTGCAGGCGGTCCAGGACGTGCGCGATCACGAGCTGCTCAACCAGTTCATGACGGTCACCGTCGCTGAGTACGGTACCTCTGACGTCGTCGAGTTCTCCAACGAGTTTGGGCTCCTGCCGACGAGGAACTTCCAACAGGGCACCTTCGAGGGGGCGGCGGCCATCGGCGGCACAGCGGTCTCGCGCTACAACCTGAAGGGGATCAGCAAGACCAAGGCGTGCTTTGGCTGTCCCACCGCCTGCGGTCGCGTGACGGTCGTCGAGCACGGCCAGTTCAAGGGCCGCGGCGAAGGGCCGGAATACGAGACGCTCGGGTCTCTGGGAGCCGTGTGCGGGATCTCGGACGTCGAGGCTATCCTCAAGAGCAACTACCTCTGCAACGAGCTCGGTATGGACACGATCTCTGCCGGGGTGACGATGGCCTGCGCGATGGAGCTCGTGGAGAAGGGGTACGTCTCGGAGGACGAGGTCGGACGCCCCCTGAGCTTCGGTGATGGCGCGGCCGTGGTCGAGCTGCTGCAGAAGACGGCCCTCCGCGAAGGCTTCGGCGATGCTCTGGCGGAAGGGTCCTACCGGCTCGCCGACAGCCACGGCCATCCCGAGCTCAGCATGACGGTGAAGAAGCTGGAGTTCCCGAACTACGACCCCCGCGGCGGCAACGGGTACGCGCTCGCCTACGCCACGCAGAGCCGCGGCGCCTGCCACATCCGCAACGAGGTGCACTGCGTCGAGTTCTTCGGTATCTCCCTGCTCGGGATCACCCAGGAAGAGGGCGAGAACATCGACCGGTTCGACCCTGAGGGCAAGGCCGAAGTCGCGAAGAACATCCAGGACTACTACTGCATGATCGACTCCTCCGGGATGTGCAACTTCCTCGTCATCGCGATGCCGCACGCCGTGGCCTTCATGGGCCTGATCGAGAAGGCGACGGGGATCGACTTCGGCGGCCTCGACGGGTTCCTGCGGGCCGGCGAGGCGATCTTCAATCTGGAGCGTCTCTTCAACCTCGGCGCGGGGCTTACCTCGGCGGACGATACCCTTCCGCGGCGCATGCTCGAGGAGCCGTTCGTCGAAGGAGCAAGCAAGGGCCACGTTCCGAAGCTCGAGGTGATGCTCCCGGAGTACTACGCCCTGCGTGGCTGGGATGCGGACGGTGTCCCGACGCCGGATCGTCTGGCAGAGCTCGGGGTGGGACCTGTGGCCGCGATCTGATGCCGACGAGGGGTACCCGGAAGGCGAGCTCGTGACAGCGCCCCACGTCATCCTCGGCAACGGGGCGGCAGCGCTGGCGGCCATCAGGGCCATACGGCGGCGCGACAGACGGACCGACATCGTGGTCGTGGCGGCGGAGTCCTTGGCGGCCTACTCTCCGGCGCTGCTGCCCTATGTCATCTCCGGCCGACTTCCGGAGCGCCGGCTTGAGCTGACCAACGAGGCGTTCTACGCATCGCACGGGGTCACAGTGATGCCCGGGCGCCGGGCCGTCGAGGTGCGGGCGGGCGAGCATCGCGTCCTCCTCGACGACGGGCAGGAGGTCGCCTACGGCCGGCTGCTCGTCGCCACGGGGGCGTCGGCCAAGGGGAGCGCGGTGACCGGGGCCGACGAAGGCGAGCCCCTGACCCTGCGCTCCCTCGACGACGCCCGGCGCATCCGCGCCAAGGCTGCTGGGTGCACCGCCGCGTGCGTCCTCGGAGCCGGCCTCGCGGGTCTGGAGATGGCGATGGCGCTTCGCGAGCTGGGGAAGGACGTCAGCGTCGTCGCCGCGTCCGGCCAGATCCTGAGTCGCAACGCCGGCCCAGACGAGGCGCGAGTGGTACAGGGACTGCTCGAAGCGGCGGGGATCCGGTTTCTCCTGCAGCGCTCCGTCGCGGGTCTCGAACACGCGGCGGGGGGACGGTGGCTGCTCACGAACGAGGGCGACCAGGTTCCGGCGGATCTTCTCGTCGCCGCCAAAGGGGCTCGACCCAATGTGGGGTCACTGAGCGGCGCCGGGTCGACGGGCTTCCAGACCGTCGATGAGCGCATGCGGACCGAGCTTCCGGACGTGCTGGCGGCCGGCGATGTCGCGATGTCGAGGGATGCCGTGAGCGGCGAGCCGCGGGCGTTCACCACGTGGCCGAGCGCATGCCTCGAGGGAGCTGTCGCCGGGTCCACCATGGCCGGCGGCACGGCATCGGTCGAAGGCCAGATCGCTTTCAACGCTCTGCCCGTGTTCGGTTCGTCGGCCGCGTTCGTCGGGGAGACCGCGGACGGCGCCCGCCCGCCGGACACCGAGGTCGTCGTCTGGAGAGGGAGCCGGCCGGAGCGCGGGCTCTACCGCCGGCTCTACCTGCGCGGCGACCGGATCGTCGGGGCGGTGGTCATTGGCGCCTGCCGCGATGCGGGGCTGCTCAGGCGCCTGGTCGAGACGGGAGCGGGTTTGTCGCCCAGCGCACAGACCGAGGTGCTCGCCGGTTGCGGCTGGGGCGCCCTCAAAGGGCGGCGCCTGCCGAGGCTCTGACCCGTCGACCTGGCTGAGGTCGCGGCCGGGCACGGTGCTATCCTCGCCCTGTGGATCCCAAGCCGCGGCCGAACCATCAGCTCTACCTCGAGGCGCTCCGCCGGCTGACGCCGGAGCAGCGCCTGCTCAAGGCCTTCGAGCTCACCGAGCTGTCTCGCGAGCTCTTCCGCGCCGGCCTGCGGCAGCGCTTCCCCGAGGCCGGCGAGGCGGAGCTGCAGCGCATCTATCTGGAGCGGATGGAGAGATGTCACAACAGGCCCTCCTGAAGCGCATCGTCGAGGCCCTGGACGGCGCCGGCATCCCGTACATGCTCACGGGTTCGCTGGCGTCGAGTCTCCAGGGCGAGCCGCGGGCGACCCACGATATCGACCTCGTCATCGACATCTCACCCGGCGATGTCGCGCACGTGATGGGAGCGTTGTCTGCGCCGGAGGTCTGCCTCGACGGGCACGCCGTCAGCGAGGCTACGCGCCGCCGCACCGTGTTCAACCTCCTCGAGCCCTCATCGGGAGACAAAGCCGACTTCTGGCTGCTGACCGACGATCCGTTCGATCGAGCGCGCTTCGCGCGTCGCCTGCGCATCGAGGCGCTCGGTCTGGAGCTCAGCGTCTCGGCGCCGGAGGACACCATCCTCATGAAGCTCCGCTGGTCGGCGCAGGCCGGGGGGAGCGAGAAGCAGCTCAATGACGCCCTGCGGGTCTACGAGCTGCAGGCCGGGTCGTTGGACGAGGGGTATCTTGACGAGTGGGCGGCGCGGCTGGAGGTGACGGCCGCTCTGACGGCGATCCGCGAATCGGCGCGGGCGGGCTGAATCGCGCCTCTGCGCGCCGCCCGGCTCAGGCCGAAGCGGCGAGCGGCTGCATGGCGATGGCCTCGGCGGGGCAGCCGGTCGAGCACAGCCCGCAGCCGCGGCACTCGGCGGCCTCGACAAACGGCTCGTCGTCGGCGTTCATCGTGATGGCGGCGAACGGGCAGCGCTCGGCGCAGGTTCCGCAGCCCGTGCACTCTTCGCGGTCGACGACCGCAAGGTGCCGCCGGCGCGGCCAGACGCTTTCGGCGTCCAGCAACGCCGCTGCCCTGTGCGGGAAGCAGCAGTCGGTGCAGCAGTTGCAGATGGCATGCGTGTCGCCGGCGCTGCGGCCCACGTAGTCGGTGTGCGTGAGGCCGGCGAAGTCGGTCTCGCGCAGGATCTTGACGGCGCGCTCCCGCGAGATCTCCCGGCCGAGCCCGCGGTCGTTGTCGAAGCGCAGGCAGACGTCCACGGGCTTGTCACAGCCGCCGACGATCGCACGGCAGTCGCAGGGCCATACGTAGACGTGCTCCTCGGCGGCGATGACGGCCTCCGCCTCGGGAAGGAGGAGATACGTGTAGTCGATCTGCCGGGAGCTCCCCGGATCACCCGACTTGAGCGCCTCGAGGTCGTCGCGCACCGAGGCGGCGTAATCGTCGGTGGCCCAGTCGGCCAGGCGTGCGCGGACATCGGCGGGGATGTCGCTCAAGCCCTCGAACATCGCCCTGATGTCGAGACGGTCGGCGAAGGAGGCGGGCGTATGCGCGCCGGCCTTGTCGCGGTCCAGGACGCCGCGGCGCAGTGCGCGCTCGAGGCGCTCCGGCTCGACGCTTGCGAGGCCGGCGGGGTCAGCGGCAGCCAGCAAGACGCCGATGTCGTCGCCGTCATAGAAACGGTCGAGCCACGGCAGCACGAAGTCCGGCGCGCCGACGAAGGCCGCGACCTGCGCGAGCGTCGCGCCTGCCTCGTGCGCCGGCGTTCCGGTCCCGGCATCCGCGGTCTTCTCCATCGCCTCGTCTTCCACGCCATGACCCCCGTTCGCGCGCCTGTTCTCTGCTCAGATCCGAGAGCAGGCGCGGCGACGTCTCAGGCGCCGCTGGGCCGCTCCGTGAGCGTCGCCGGCGCCTGCTTCGTCTGCCCGTTTCTCACCACGGTGAGCATGATGGTGTCGCCGGGCTTGTGCTGCCCTATGGCGGCGACGAGGTCCTCGGCGCTGGTGACGGCTTCGCCGTCGATCGCCTGGATCACGTCGCCGCCGGTCAGGTAAGTCTGACCCTGGATCTCGGTCTGCCGGCTGCCGCCCACGATACCCGCCTTGGCCGCCGGGCTGCCACTCACAACGTAAGCCACGAGCACGCCCTGGCTCACGCTCACCCCGAGCGCAGCGGCGAGGTCGGCGTTCAGCGTCTGGCCCGACACGCCGAGATAGGCGGCGCCCACGGCGCCGCCGGTCTTCAACTGCTCCATGATCGTGACCGCGGTGTTGATGGGCACCGCGAAGCCGAGGCCCTGGCTGCCGCCCGAATGCGAGGCGATCATCGTGTTGATGCCGATGACCTTGCCGGAGGAGTCGATGAGCGGGCCGCCGGAGTTGCCTGTGTTGATGGCGGCGTCGGTCTGGATGCCGCCGGGGATCACCGCGCCGGTGGGGGACCGCAAGGTACGGTCGGTGGCCGAGACGATGCCCGAGCTCACCGAGAAGGAGAGGCCCATCGGGCTGCCGATGGCGACGACGGGTTCGCCCACCTGCACCTTGGTCGAGTCACCGAGTGACAGCGGATGCACGACAGGCGCCTGAGACGGGTCGATCTTGAGCAGGGCCACATCGTTGGCCTCGTCGCCACCAACGACCGTCGCCGCGACGCGCGTGCCGTCCGGGTTCGCCCCGTCCTGGCTCTTGAACACGACCGCGACGGCGTCCGCCACCTGACCATTGTTGGTGATGACGTGGTCGTTGGTGAGGATGTAGCCATCGCTCGAGACCAGGAAGCCGGTGCCAAGTCCCTGCCCCGCCGGGGAGGATGGCGCCGACGGCGAACCGCTGTCGGCTGCGGCGAAGCTCGCGTGGACCTCGACGACGCCGGCGCCTTCCTGCTCGTAGATCTGCTGCGGCGTCAGCCCGCCGGCCGCATCAGCGGTGGAGGTTGTCTGCGTCGTGGCCTTCTCGGTCTTGACCGGCAGCACGCCGACCACCATGAGGACGACGAGAACGAGCACGGCGACGAGCATGCCGGCGATGAACACGCCGATCCGCGACGATGACCTGGCCATGACGAACCTCCTGCATGCTCCCGGCGGGCACGCGACCGTCGCCGGGAGCATCGGCGGCGACGTCCGTCTCACGGCAGCGATGGTATCACCC